>CAIPFY010000332.1 GCA_903864435.1 uncultured Chloroflexota bacterium
GGCCTCCGCATTTTCGCGCAGGAAGCGGTGCATGAGCAGCCGCCCGTATTGCGACAGCGCCGTGCGCGAGATATAGGCCGCGTCCTCATCGAACGGCCATGGGGCGCTGTCCCCCCATGCGAGGCGCGGCGGCGCGATGCAGATCAGCTCATTCTGAAAGCGCACGCCAATATCCTGATCGGTGGGGTTGGAGATGTTGGGGATAAAGACCAGCCCCTCTGGCACATCCCCGAAAAACGGCTTCAAGAAAGGCTTGAAGGTGATGGGCTTGAACATCTTGTTGGATTCTTTGACGCTGGACTGCCAGCTGTAATCCTCGTCCCGCCAGAATTTGGCGAGGCCGCTGGTTTCGTAGAAGTCGTGCAACTGCTCATTCCAGCGCGGCGGCGCCCAACGGGGGAGTTCGGTGGTTTCCAGCGTGGGCCAGCGAAGTTGCAAGGCCAGCGTGAAAATGGCTTCGAGCGGTGCGCCTGCATCCAGCAGGCTTGCCATTCCAGCCACCGCTTCATGCTTTTTGAACGGTTCCAGAAATTTACGTGTGGCGCGGCTGTGCGCGTGCGTGCCGTGAGGCTTCGTCTCCTGCGCCCTTTCCGGCCAATAGGTCATGGTCAGAACCGCCGACATGAGTCGGATACGGTCATCGAGCCGAACGGTAACATCCTGCTGCTGGGTCATGCGAATACTCGTCTAAATACGTAAATGAAGATCATCTTCATTGTAGAAGGCATTAGCCCTGCGGACAAGCAGTGAAATTCGTGACCTTGCGAAACATTCAGTGTTGTGACAAATGAGAGCTAGGTCTGTGAAGGAGTCGTCTGGATGAGAGTGGCATTGTTCACCGAGACATTTCTACCCAAAATAGATGGAATCGTGACGGTTATCTGCCTGCTGCTCGACCATTTGGAGAAGCGCGGCATCGAAGCGGTGGTGGTGGCTCCCCAAATGGGGGTGGAACGTTATAACAGCGCCCGCGTGATTGGCGTGCCGGGGGTGACGTTGCCGCTATATCCCGAATTGAAGGTGGGGCCGCCCACGCTTTCCACCTATAACCAGTTGAAGGCGTTTGATCCCGATGTCGCTCATTTCATCCATCCTGCCCTGATCGGCGGTGTTGGCCTGTTGATGGCGAAGCGGTTGGGCTTGCCTACGGTGGCCTCCTTCCATCTCGATTTGTCGCGGTTGGTGCATCATTTCAACATTGGCTTCATCGAACCGTTCACCAACTGGTTCACGCGCACGGTGTTCAATCAGGCCGATGCCACCCTCGCGCCGTCGCGCCTGATTCAGCGCGACATGCTGCGGTTGGGCGTGCGCGAGGTCGGCTTGTGGAAGCGTGGCGTGGATGCCGAACGGTTCAACCCGGCCTTTCGTGACGCCGACATGCGGACGCGCCTCTCGGATGGCCATCCAGACGAGGTGGTGTTGCTGTACGTCGGGCGCTTATCTACCGAGAAGCAGATTGACCATCTCAAGCCGGTGCTGGAGCAGCTGCCGGGGGTGCGGTTGGCGATTGTGGGCGATGGCCCCGCCCGCGCTGATTTACAGGCGCGGTTCGCAGGCACGCCTACAACCTTCATGGGCTACATGAAAGGCGAGGCGCTGTCGCAAGCCTATGCCAGCGCGGACGTGTTCGTGTTCCCTTCGGCGCTGGAAACATTCGGGTTGGTGGTGGTGGAAGCGATGGCGGCGGGTTTGCCGGTGGTGGCTTCGCGGGTGGGCGGCGTGGCAGATGTAGTGGATGAAGGGCGCACCGGCTACACGTTCGAGGTGGGGGATATTCGGGCGCTGGTGGACGGGGTGCGGCAGGTGACGGCTGACCGCGCCCGCATGACCTTCATGGGACAAACGGCGCGGTCATTCGCGGAAACGCAGTCGTGGCCGGCCATGATGGACGAGGTGGTTGACCTGTACGCGCAGTTGATCGCGGCGCGGCAAAAACGCGAGTCGGTGGCCTGAGCAGGGTGAGGTATAGTACACCGTTGTCCGCGCTCAAGGGGGGGCGGCACATCGTTTACAGCGTGGAGTGAGTACAGCCTCACCGCAGAAAGGAAACCCATGATTCAACGGTTGTTTGTGTATGGCTCGTTACGTCCCGGTCAATCCAATGAGCATGTCCTGAAGGCGATTGGCGGAACATGGCAGGAGGCCTCCGTGCGCGGTCATCTCAAGCAGGTGGTCGAGGCCAGTGGCGTGTATCCGGCGATTGTCTTGGATGCGACAGCGGATGTTGTCACGGGGTACATTTTTCACTGCGATACGCTCGATCAGCATTGGAAGAATCTTGACGAGTTTGAGGGGGAAGCCTACAAGCGCATCTTGGTCACGGTGCAAACGAAAGACCATATCGCCATCGAAGCCTATATATATGCCCTGAGATAACCCTAACGGGCTGTTTTGCCCCGCATTATTGCGATTAGCCGCTGATCTGACCGTCCACCACTTCCCAGATGGTGGCGCGGCTGAGGAAGGGCGCGGGAAACACGTCCATCTCGGTGGTGGTGAGCAGCGTTTGCGTGTTGCCGTCAATGCGTTCCAGCAGATAGGTGCGGCGCTGCGAATCCAGTTCGGCCACCACTTCGTCCAGCAGCAGAATAGGCGACTCGCCAATGCGTGACCGCATCCACTGAAGTTCAGCCAGCTTGAGCGCCATAATCGCCGTCCGTGCCTGCCCCCGGCTGCCATACAGCCCCGCGTCGCGCCCGTTGATGAGCAGGCGCAGTTCGTCGCGGTGCGGGCCGCACAACGTTACGCCGCGCTGGATGGATTCACCCTGTTCGTCCTGTAGGCGCTGCGCGAACTGCGGCGCGATTTGTTCGGCGCTCAATTCGCGGTGCAAATCCAGCCCCAGCGTATTGAACGACATCTGCCCGTTGCCCGCGACAGTGGGTAGGAAATTGGGTTGATACTGAAGGGTTAGCACTTCGCGCCGTCCGGTCAAATCGAGGTGCGCCGCCTGTGCGCTGACTTCCAGTTCGCGCAGGAAACGCTGCCGTCCTGATACCAGCACGCTCCCCGCCGCCACCAACTGCTCGTTCCAGTAGGCCAACTCCGCAGGCGCGGCTTGCCGATCTGCGATTCGCTTGAGCAGAGCGTTGCGCTGCGGCAGCACTTTGTCATAGGTGGATAGCGCCGCCACATACTCGCGGTCTACTTGCGACAGCGTGGTATCCATAAAGCGGCGGCGTTCACCGGGAGCGCCTTCGATCAACGCGAGGTCTTGCGGCAGGAACAGCACCACCGCCACGAGGCCGATGATGTCCATTACGCGGCGTTCCGCGCCATTCACGCGAATGGATTTTTTGAAGCGCATCTGGCCTTCCGCGCCGCGTTCCAGCACCAGCGCCATTTCGAGGCGGCTGAAGCTCCCGCGTGCGCTGCTGATGTCCGCCGCCAGCCGCGCATACGGAATCGGCTCCTCCTCGGCACGCCAGTGGATGAGCTGCCGGTCACTGGCGGTATAGGGCGAACGCGAGGCCGCCAGATAGTAGAGGGCTTCAAGCAGGCTGGTTTTGCCCTGCGCATTCGCCCCGTGCAGCACAATCGGCTTGCCTGTAGGCAGCGTCCGTTCCAGACGGGCATAGTTGCGAAAATTGGTCAGCGAGAGGTGTTCGACGTGCATAGCGGCGGTTTATGCACCGATCAGGGCAGCCCCCATGCGGGCGAGAACCATGTCCTCGCTCTCCGGCAGACCACTCACGCCCACACCGCCCACCACTTGTCCCTCATAGACCAGCGGCACGCCGCCGCCCCACGCGGTATAGCGCAGGTCGCCAAAATTGGTCATGGGGAAGCCTTCGGCGCGGGACGCATCCCCTACGGCGCGGGACTCTTTCCGTTCGCGGGCGGCGGTGAACGCTTTATTCATGGCGATCACAATGGAGGCCAGCGGACAGCCATCGGTGCGCAGGAAAGCCAGTAGTTCGCCATGCTCATCGCTGACGGCGATAGCTGCCCCTTTGCCTGTTTTGTCGAGTTCAGCTTGAATAGCGGCGATGATCTTCGTGGCATCGGCGTGCGAAAGCTGGAATTTCTGGCGCATGGCGAGTCATCCTTTGCGGTGGGCTATTGACACGATACCGGATTATACCTGACCTTTGCACAATCGCACGGCTAACCCTGCGCGGGGTGGCTCTGGAATAAATAACGTTATTGCGAAATGTGCAAAACAATATTAAAGATGCTATTATGGGTATTGTGTGTCAGAAATACTGTTTTATTGCACCTTACAAGGGAGTCATAATGTCTCGCAAATTTGTCCCCATGCTCATGTGTGTACTGGTTATCATTTTGATGGGTGTGAGCGTCGTTGGCGCTGCAAACCCCGTTCGTTCCTATCTGATTCTTGCTAATGGCACGTCGTTCCCCTCTAATCTCAACGCACAGGTGACAGCCGCCGGTGGGCAACTCACCCGCGTGATGCCGCAGGTGGGTATTGCGGTGGCGCAGTCCGCCAACCCGAATTTCACCACCAGCCTTCAGGGTGTGCGTTCGGTGGTGCCGAATCTCAGCCTACAGTGGGTTCCCGATACCCGTGTAGTCGTGCTGGATGAGAACGTCGTCAATCCCCCTAATGCGGTGGAAGACGATGTTCGCTACAACTTGCAGTGGAACCACGACTCGGTGAACTCACGCGAGGCGTGGAATGCGGGACAGCGTGGCGCGGGCGTGGTGGTGGCGGTGCTGGATACCGGCTTCCTGCTGAACCATCCCGATCTGGCTGCGAATATCATCGGTTCGGCCAGCTTTGTCCCCGGCGAAAGCGCCCAGTACAATGTCGCGCTTGACCCCCGCCGTTTCAGTCACGGCACGCACACCGCCGGGACGATTGCCGCGCCGGATAACGGTATCGGTGGTATCGGCATCGCGCCGGATGCCAAGATTGTCGCCGTAAAGGTGCTGTCGGATGCGGGCAGCGGTGAGTTTGACTGGATCATCAATGGCATTCTCTACGCGGCCAATCGTGGCGATGTAGACATTATCAACATGAGCCTCGGCGGGACGCTGCTCAAGAGTGGCATTCCGGGCGAATACACAGCGCGTGAAGCGGCGGAACTGCTGGTCGCACTCAGCCGTGCCACCACGTATGCCACCCAGCGCGGCGTGACGGTGATCGCTTCGGCAGGCAACGATTCGATTGATCTGGATCACAGCGCCAACGTCATCACCGTTCCGGCGCAGTCCACCAACGTCATCACCATTGCGGCGACGGCTCCGGTAGGCTGGGCGATTGATCCGACTGTCAATCTGTATCGCCCTTCCAGCTACACGAATTTTGGTCGTTCGGCTATCGATTTCGGTGCGCCGGGTGGTGATTTCGCCTATCCGGGGAACGAGAACTGTTTGGTCGCCGGTCTGGTTCGCCCGTGCTGGGTGTTCGATATGGTTCTAAGCACCGCGAACGCGGCCAACGGCGCACCGGCTTACTCATGGGCAGCCGGCACGAGCATGGCCTCGCCTGCGGCGGCGGGTGTGGCAGCCATCATCATCGGCGCGAACGGCGGTTCGATGAACCCCGCGCAGGTCAAGACTGAACTGCTGCGCCGCGCACTGGGCAACGGCAACAACCCCTACTTCGGCGGTGGCAACATCCAGACCGGATATTAGCCTTCACCCCGACCGGAAGGCACGATATACGCCTTCCGGTCGGTTCAGTGTTATCTCTGTCGTGTTTTATTGGAAAACTGGCACACACCTATCCCGCCCCATGCTCAAATCGAGATGGGGCGGGATGTTTTTAATTCGTGCTGGGCAGGTGCAGGTAGGCGATGGTGCCGCCTGCCGGGTTGGGTTCCAAGCGGATGCTGCCTCGATGGGCGGCCACCACATCGCGCACAATGCTCAAACCGATGCCGAGGCCGGGGATTTCGCCAATCTCGCTAACCCGGTAGAACGGCTCGAAAACGCGCTCGATTTCAGCAACCGGAATACCCATTCCCTGATCGTGGATTTCGATAGACGCCGCTTCGGGCGTGATGTTCAGCAGCAGCAGCACCGGCTTATCTTTCCGCGAGAATTTGAGCGCGTTGGAAAGCAAGTTTTGCAGTACAAGGCGCACTAGATTCTCGTCGCCCCGGAAAGGCTTTTCCACGCTCTGTATATGGAAATCAATCTGGCTGGTTCGGTGGTAGCGGCTTTCTTGCTCAACGATGACTTCGCGGCACAGCGCCGGTAAATCAAAAGCCTGCGAGTGAAATTCTAGATGGTCAAAGATACCCTTAACCGAAAGGTGGATGGCGTCAATAATGCCCGACAGGTGGCTGATTTGTTTGCGGATGTTGTTCATGTGAGACATGCGGCGTTCGGCACTGATTCGATCCGCGTAATTCTCCATGATGTCTACCGAACTGAGGATTACCGCCAGCGGGGTGCGGAACTCGTGCGAGATGCGCAGCATCATGGCGGTTTTGAGCTTGTTCAGTTCCTGTTCTTTGTGGATTTCAATCTGCAAGCGTTCGCTTTCGATGCGGTTTGCCTGAATCAGGCGGCGTTCGGTGATGTCGCGGGTGACGCCCAGAATGCCAATCATTTCCCCGCGATCATTCAACAGGGCAGCGGCAGTCGCTTCTGTCCAGACTGTCGTGCCATCTTTGCGCGGTTGTTCCAATTCCATGACGATGTTGGGAATCCGTTCGCCGCCTAGCGCACGGCTCATGTTTTCGGCGAGTATTCGGCTGGCGATTTCAAAAGAGTCCGGCGTCAGCGCGTGTTCCAACGGGGCGGCGATGACTTCTTCCGGCGTATAGCCGCGCAGTTTTTCTACCGAAGGGCTGACATAGGTAAACCGTCCGGTCAAATCCATCGCCCAGATCACATCGCTGGCATTCTGCGCCAGCAAGCGGTAACGTTCTTCGCTGCGCTGTAACGCATCTATTGCTCGTTTACGCGCCAGCAAACTGCCCAGCAGTGCCGAATACAGCGCGAACAACTCGCGGTATTCCGGTTGCAGCGGGCGTCCGCTGATCGCGTTGTCCATGACCATCGTTCCCACAAATTGCGAGTTGTAGTGCAGGAAACTGGTGACATGCCAACCGCGCCCCACGAGTTTGTTCTCATAATGCAGGTCTACACCTTCACGGTACACCAGCCCGTGTTCGGCCTGTGCCCTCAGTTCCATGTCCAGCAGTGCAGGCCAACTGCGCCACGCCCGTTCATCGGTGGTTTCGCCCTGCATATTGGTACCAAAAGTGCCGACATACTCGCCGGTTTCTGGATCAGAGACGATGAGCGCAATGCGGTCTACGTGCATCAGGTCGCGCCCCCCTTCCACAATCCGGCGCGTGAGCATATCCATATCATTCATCTCAACCAGTTCCAGATTGAGCAGGTACAGTTTTTTCAAATGATCGCGGAAATGGCGGGCATTTTCTTCGCTGGCGCGTAGCAGTTCGGCGGCATGGTATTCTTCGGTCACATCGTGTACCACGCCGATGATTTTTTCCGCTTTGCCTTCAGGATTCCGGTGAACTTCAACCACTGTTTTCACAAAGCGGATTTCCCCGGAAGGCTGGATGATCCGGTGTTCGGAGAAATGAGCGATTTCACCCTGAACCATAATCTGCCGCATTTTCTTTTGCAGCGGGGCATAGTCATCCGGGTGCAACAGGCTGCTAAACAGGTCACGAGAAGTGGGGGTGCCGACCGGTACACCATAGATGTTGTACAGACTGTCGCTCCACCATTCTTCGAGGGTATTAGCATCCAGCACGAAGGTTCCCAGTTTGGCGAGTTCTTGCGCCTCGCGGAACTGGATTTCGCGCTGGCTCAGCAAATCTTCCTGTTCGCGCAGCGTCGTAATATCGCGGTTGATGGCGGCCAGACCGGTTATTTCGCCACTATCGTTGTGCAGGACGTGCTTGGAAACCAGAAAGGTGCGCTGTTCACCCGGTAGCCGGGTGGTGGTGTAGACAAAATCTACCTGCTCCGAGTCCGAGATCATCAAATCGGCTTCGGTTTTCTCAAACAATTCCCGGCTTATTGCTCCCCAGAGTTCGACATCGGTGCGCCCCCGGATTTGCTCGAAGGAAGGGATTTTTACGCCGTCCAGAAAGGCTTGATTGGCGTAGAGGAAGCGGTGCTGGCGATCTTTGGCGTAGATCGGGTCAGAGAGCGTGTTCAGGATGCGGCGCATCAGCGTGGCATCGTTTTCCGCACTGCGGTCGTGGAGCGTATAGAGCAGCGCCTCTCCTAGCGGGGCGATGTTCACTCCCAACCGGAGCAACGTACCATCGGCGGCCTGCCAGAAGGTTTCGGGCTGTAAATCGGCTTCCAGTACAGCAAAATCCGCCACCTGCCGCCCGCGTAGCGTGTCCGGTGGGCTACGCAGCAGGTGCGCCGCCGCCGCGTTCGCGTGGAGAATGCGATCCGCTTGCACGAGCAGCAGAGGGGCAGCTACGGCGTCAAGGAAAACAAGATGTTCTGCGAGTGGTGCAGTCATTTTTGTGACGATGTTCACTTTTCTCAAACGGACGGTTTCCCGTTAGGGCTGGTCAAGATCGAATCGGGCTATCTTTCATCATTCCGCAGGGACATCCGCAACTTTACCGCACACCCGATTTTTCCCCCAAGCGTTCAATTGAGCGTAGGGGGAGATGCGATTCTTGATGTTATCCATCATTCGCATCATTGTAGCAGCATATTTTATACAGTCTCATGAATGTAGACATAGAATAACAACCACGACATCAGGGCGGGCGTCAGGATGCGTTCGGGAAGCGTACATGCGCGATAATGCCGCCTGCTGGATTGTGTTCCAACCAGAGTTTGCCCCGGTGTGCGTCCACCGCATCCTGCGCAATGCTCAGGCCGATGCCGAGTCCGGGCGTTTCCCCAATTCCGCTGGCACGGTAGAAAGGATCGAAAACCCGCTCAAATTCGTCCGCCGGAATGCCAATCCCCTGATCGCGGATTTCAAAGTCGGCTGAATCCGGGCTGATTTTCAGGCTGATAGTGATACTTTTCCCTTCGGGTGAGAATTTGATCGCGTTGGAAATTAAATTTTGAAGCGTTAAGCGCACCAGATTCATATCGCCGGAGAAGGGTTGGCCTTCTCCCTCGATATTCAGATCAATCGGGTGCGGTACCCGCTGGCGACTTTTTTGCTCCACGAGGATTTCACGGCATAAGGTGGGTAGGTTGAATCCTTGCGGGCGGAACTCCAGATTGTCAAAGATGCCCTGCACCGAGAGATGGATGGCGTCAATAATGCCGGTGAGGTGGCTGACCTGTGCGCGGATTTTGTCCAGATGCCCCTGTTTGCGTTCGGTGCTGATCCGTTCGGCGTAGCGATCCAGAATGTCCGCCGAACTGAGGATGACCGAAAGGGGGGTGCGGAACTCGTGCGAAATACGCAGCATCATGGCGGTTTTGAGCTTGCCTAGCTCCTGCTCCTTGCGGATTTCGGCCTGCAAGCGTTCACTTTCCATCCGGGTAGCCTGTATCTGCCGTCGTTCGCTGATGTCGCGGGTGACGCCCAGAATACCGATGGTTTCTCCCCGATCGTTATACAGTCCAGAGGTGGTCACTTCCGTCCAGACGGTCGTTCCGTCCTTGCGGGGTTGCTCCAACTCGAAGGTGTGCGTTTCAATGGTTCCGCCAGTCGCCACACGGCGCAAGCTGTCGGAGAAAGCCTCCATCGCAACGAGGTAGGAGGCCGGGGTGAGGGATTTCTCCATTGGTTCCGCCATGACTTCTTCGGGAGTCATGCCGCGCAATTTTTCCACCGACGGGCTGACATAGGTAAACCGTCCGGTCAGGTCTATCGTCCAGATGACATCATTGGCGTTTTTCGCCAGCAGGCGGTAGCGTTCTTCGCTCTGGCGCAGGTCGTCCAGCGCCTGTTTGCGGGCGAACAAACTGCCGAGCATGGCGGCATACAGCGCGAGGATTTCGCGGCTGTCCGGCGGTAGCGGACGACCCGTTAGGAGATTGTCAACGGGCATCAGGCCGATAATTTCGCCCTGACTTTTGAGGAAGGCGACGGCGTGCCAGCCTTCGCCGACCGTGTGCTTTTGATCGTCAGCCAGGTCTGCTTTTTCGCGGTACCAGATGCGTTCTTCCAACCCTTGTTGGAGGAAATCCACTTCTTCGATCAGACTAATATGTGCGTGGTGTTCAGCCCGGATGTGCCCCTGCTCATCAATACCGTAGGTTCCTTGAAAAATCACGCCGCCGCCGATTCGCAGGTATAACCCGGCGCGGTCAATTTCCAGCAGTTCGCGCACCCACAACACGGCCTGTCGTGCGAGTTCATCTATGTGATCTATAGTGGAAAACTCGATGTTGATCTCGTGCAGCAGCCGCAGCCGGTCACGGAACTGGCGCACCGCGTTCTCGTTGGCGCGCAGGCCTTCTTCGGCGCTTTTTCGTTCGGTGATGTCGCGGGAACTGAGAATAATGCGCTCGATATCCCCGTCCGCATTCAAGGTGGGTGCGCCGATGGTTTCCAACCAGACGTAGTTGCCGTCGGGCTTGCAGAAACGATACTGGTAGCCTGTCGTGAAGTGGTGATCGGATGTGTGGATGTAATAGGCTAACACGATGGGAAGATCATCGGGGTGAACGTGGTCGAGTAGGCTTTTCCCGATCAGGTCGGCGGGCTTGTAGCCGATGATCCATTCGTGCGAGGGGGTGGCGTAAACCACCTTCTCGTTTTCAGTGACGCTGACCATATCCAGCATGTTGTCGGTGACGAAGCGCAGGCGTTCTTCGCTGGCACGCAGGGCTTCTTCAGCCGCTTTGCGGTCGCGCACATCCCGAATGCTGGAGATGATCTTAAAATGATCTCCTTGCTTCAGGATGGTACTGATGGCTTCGCAGGTGATATAGCTGCCGTCTTTGTGGCGCAGGCGCACTTCTTGACGGAGCGTGCTTGCCGTTTCTGTAGCCCAGATTTTGGCGAACAGGGATACAAAGGTAGCCGCATCTTCTGGATGAATGAATCCCCAAGGGGAATGGAGGATGAGATCGTCCGGGCGCAGTCCCGCGATTGTTTCAACCGTCGGGCTGATGTATTCAATCTGCCCAATATCGTTCATGACGAGGATGATGTCGCGGATATTTTCGGCCAGCAGCCGATACCGGGCTTCAGACTGCTCGATTTTTTGGGCTTGTTGATACACTTCGGTGACATCGGACGACACGCCCACGACTTGCTGCACTGTACCATTTTCCGCACGGCTAAAGATGGTGGCGCGGGTGTGCAACCAGCGCCAAGTGCCGTCGGCAGCTTTATAGCGCCATTCTTGTTCGAGGATTTGCCCATCGTGGAGCGCGTTATATGCTTTGAATAAATCGGGCACTTGGGCCAGATCATCCGGGTGAAGCACGTCCCTCAGGAAATTTTCGCCGAACGCGGCGATCTGTTCGGGCGTATAGCCCAGCGTGACCCCGATTCCCCGGCTGTCGTAAATCGTCTTATTCTCAATCAGATCATAGACA
>CAIPFY010000333.1 GCA_903864435.1 uncultured Chloroflexota bacterium
CCGCCGAACCAACCGAACCCGTTGCGACGGACGTGCCTCCGGTGGAGTCGCCCACGCTCGAAACCCCTGTGGACCAGCCAACGGTTGTGAGTACCGACGCGCCGACGGATGTTCCGACGGACGTTGTGCCGACGGAAGCCCCGACGGACGTTGTGCCGACGGAAGCCCCGACCGACATCCTGCCGACGGAAACCCCTGTTGCCACCGAAATTCCGGTGGTGACGGCGTTTAGCGACGATTTTCAGGACGGCGTGCTGGATGGTTGGTTCGTCACACCGGGCTGGCAGGTGGGCGTGGAAGGCGAGAATATCTTCCTGACCACTTCGGGCGCGGGTGAAGTGGCTGCTGTGGAGAACCTGAGTTTGTCCGATCTGGCGCTGGCGGTTCGCGCCCGAATCGCGGACGGTGGTCAGGCGGTGGTGCGCTTCCGTGTGGGTGCGGAAGACTATGCGGTTACGCTGGATGCCGCCGGCAACGTGGTGTTGCTGCGGGCTGGTGTGCTGGTGGGGCAGGGCGTGGTGATGCCTCCGGTTGATCCCGCGTCGGCTCCTGTGTGGCACACGCTGAATATTCAGGCCGTTGGCGGTTCGCTGTCGGTGTCTGTGGACGGCGTGACGCAGATTGCGTTCGAGGATGCACTGCCTATTTTTGCGGGCGGTATCCGGTTTGAATCGGGCGCGACCAGCGCGGCGGCGGTGACATTCGACCAGATTATGATTAGCCAACCTGATCCGAATCAGGTGGTGGAAACGCCGGTAGTGGTGGTGACGGAAGCCCCTGTTGAAACAGCGACGGTTGAAGTAACCGACGTGCTGACGGCAGAACCGACGCTGGATGTGACCGAAGAAAGCACACCAGCGCCGACGCTTGCCCCTGAAGGAACGCTGCTCCTGAACACGGATTTCGAGAGCGAATGGGCTGATTGGACGGGCAGCGAGGGCGCGAGTGTGGTGGCTGAAACCGAAGCTAACCACGCGCTCCTGATGGCTCCCGGCAGCAGCTTACTGCCTACGGCGGCGCTGACTGTGGCGGATTTCCGCTTTGAAGCGCGGGTCAATATTTTGAGCGAGGCCGGCGAAGGTGCGCCGACGGGCTTCACCACCGCCTTCCGCAGTCAGGATGGGCGCGGCTATGTCCTGTCGGTGGAGGCTGGACAGAGCGCGTTGTACCGGAATGATGGCGCCGGGGCGGTTCTGCTGGCCAGCAGCGCAACCCCGCATAACCTGCTTGAATGGCTGACGGTTGAACTGACGGCGCGGGGTGGACAAATCAGCCTGAGCGTGAATGGCCTGCCCGAATTGACTGTGGATGACGCCGAACCCCTTCTGAGTGGACAGTTCGCGCTGGTCGCCAATGCCGGTTCGTCGGTCATGCTGGATGACTTGCGCCTGACCGATCTGGGCGTGGTGCAGCCTGCTATGCTTCCCACCCCGGCGGTGTTTGCGTTTAGCGACAGCGAGAAGGCCAAGCTGCCCGAATCGCTGGTCGGCGTGTTGGAAATGGTGCTGAATGGCGACGAGGCCGGTGCGCTGGCAGCGGCGAAGGCCAATTTCCTACCGCTCGACGAGACCGGACGGCTGATGGTGGATATTTACGCGGCGGACGGATTGGCCGGCGCGGATGTGGCTCCGATTATCGAAGCGGTGGGCGGTGCGGCGGATTTTGTCACCTCGGTGATGGTGGAAGCGCGGTTGCCGCTGGGGAGCTTTGTCGCACTGGTGAACGCGCCGCAGATTAAGGCGATTGCGCTGGTGAGTCTGGCGGTTTCGACCAGCCCGCAGGCGGATTTGAACGCTGCGCCAGCCGGGACAGCCATCAGCGAAGGGTTTGATCTGTCTTCGGCGAATGACTGGCATCTGGCCGGCGTGCGCGGTAGCGGTTCTCGCGTGGCGATTATTGATACCGGCTTCGCGGGAGCCAGTGCGCTCACAACCGAACTGGCGTGCGTGGCGAACCGTTCATCGGTCTACAATGCTGCTATTTCGGGCACCGAAACCAGTCATGGTTCGCGGGTGGCGGAAGTGGTGTGCGATCTGGCGCCGAGTGCTACGGTGTCGTTGTACCGTGCCTATACCGCGACTCAGTTGTCGGCGGCGGTGACGCTGGCTGCAAGTACGGCAGCTGCACATAACAACAGCATCATCCTGATTACGATGGATCTGGGCGTGATTGGCGGCCCCGGTGATGGCACCGATGGGTCGCTGCCTGCTGTGACCGACAGCGTGTATGATGCCATTCAGACGGCGCGTACCAGCGGGCGTTTGGTGATCGTCAGCGCCGGTAACAATACCGGACGCTTCCAGAGCTTCACCTATACGGATGGCGGCGCAACCACACTGACGATTTCCGGCGCGAGTGCTGGCGATCTGGTCAATATCGCGTGGAATGACTGGGACAGCAACCAGAATGGTAGCTCCGTGCGCGAGGATTTGACCACCGCAGTAGGCGTAGCGACAACGGGCGGCGCTTCACGGACGGCTGTAACGTCCCCTACCCGTCAGTATAAGCTGAGTGCGGCCTGCGATCCGTGTACTCTCACCATTTCGGACATAATCGCTGTACCCACTACAGGTGTCACGCCGTCTTCATCGGTCTATGTGCAGGTGCAGTTGACGGGTAGCGGCAGTCTGGATGCGCCATCGGGTACAGGCTTCAGCAACGAGCAGTCCAGCAGCAGCATTGGCCGTCCGGCGGATTCGCCGTATGCGCTGACGGTGGGCGCGGTGTGTCCATTCTTACGAGATGCTGACGGAGCGCACTATTACAAACTGATGGCGGGTAGTTCACGAGGGCCGATTTTTACGGCG
>CAIPFY010000334.1 GCA_903864435.1 uncultured Chloroflexota bacterium
ACAGCGATTTACGATGGTCAGTGCGTGATCTGCCGCCAGAGCAAACGGCTGATCGAGGCGCTCGACTGGCGGCGGCACGTCACGTTCCTTGACCTGCACCGTTGGGACGAAGTGCAGCGCCTCGTCCCGGCGCTGGACTATGCGGTAGCGATGGGGCAGATGCACGTCCTCGCGCCGGATGGCTTGTACGGCGGGTTTGCCGCCACGCGCCGCGCCCTGAAGGAACTCCCGTTAGGCTATCCGGTCTGGTTGGCGCTGTGCCTGCCGGGGATGGCATGGTTGGGCGAACGCGCCTACCGCTTCATCGCCCGTCACCGCTACCGCGTCAACCGCTGGTTCGGTGCGCCCGTGTGCGAAGATGGTGTGTGCAAGCTGTGAAACCCTCACCCTTGTCCCTTTGAGTACAGCTAGGTGAGGGGAAAAAGCGGTATAGAAATTATCCCCTTCGCCATGAGGAAGTAAGGGGACGGGGGATGAGGGTCATTCATTCATCAGCGGCAGCAGCGTCGTGAGGTTGTCGCGGATGAGATAGGCCAGCAGCGCGGCGGCGTTCTCGCTATCCCCGTTTTCAATCAACGTCACCAACTTTTCGTACAGCAGCAGGCGTGTTTCCTGAGCGCGTTGCGTGCGCGGGGAGCGCATCTGCCGCTTGATTTCCAGCAAATACACGCGGTTACGCAGGGTTATCAGCAATTCCCGCGTTTGCGAACGTTCGCTCAAATCGGCAATCCGCGCATGAAACTCGAAGATCGCCACCTCCGCGCCCTGCAAATCGCCCGTCATCGAGTGCAAATGCGCCTGCTGAATACTACGCCGCAGCGAGGCCAGATCGCGCTGTTTCGCGCCCGCCAGCGCCCACTGGAGCGCCAACCCTTCGACGACTGACCACAGCGCATACAGTTCTTCCGCCTCTGACCGCTGAAACTCGCGGACATAGACGCCGTGCCGCGCATGTTTGACCACCCACCCCTCGCCTTCCAGCAGGCGCAGGGCATCGCGCACGGTGTTCTGGCTGACATCCATCTGATGCGAGAGGGTGAGTTCGACCAACCGATCGCCGCTCAAGTAAGTGCCGCCGCGAATCAGATCACGGATACGGGCAGCGATTAATTCGGCGCGGGTGGCGGAGGACATCGCAGGCTTCCGGCTACGTCCGGCCAGCCGAATAGGCCAGCCCACTCCCTTGCGGACGTTCGGCGCTCACAGTCGGGGTGGGGCGTTCGCCAACCGGCGCGATCAACGCTGAACCGGGCGTGGCCTCCACTTGTTGCGGGATTAAGGTTTCGCGCCCCGACTGACTGGTGGCATCCAGCGTTGGCAGCGAACGACTGGCGGCATTTTCATCAGTGCCGGTCACGGTAGAAGCGGGCGTAGTCACGGCTTCCGAACGTGCGCCCAAACTGCCGAGGATCAGCAGCGCCGTAATCACGATAACCACCAGCACGCCACATCCTAGCAACCCACCCAACGCGGCGCTCACCCACACATTCCCCCCCGAACGGCGCTTGCGGCGGGGGTACACATTGGCATATCCGGTTGGCGCGGGGTTAGGCGTCAGCGGCGGGGTGTAGGCGGGGGGGAACATACATCGGCGCGGCAGCGGGCGGCGGTTGGGATAGTACCTGCTGCGGGAACTGCCGTTTGAAACCGGGCTGCGTATCATGCAGGCTCATCACCGGCTTATTCGCCGCCATCTTCAGCGCGTCCGAGAGCTTGGCGGCAGTCTGGTAACGGTCATCCGGTTTCTTGCGCAGGCTGCGTAAAATCACTTCCTCAACAGCCAGCGACAGCGCCGGATTCAAACTGCGGGGCGAAGGTGGGGCGGCAGTGACCTGCATCACCGCCACACCGTAAGGCGTATCGGCCTCAAACGGGCGCCGTCCGGTGGTGAGTTCAAACAGCATCACGCCCAGCGCGTACAAATCGCTGCGCCCATCCAGCGGCAACCCCTGCGCCTGTTCGGGACTCATGTAACTGGGGGTTCCGACCACGCCCTGCGTCGTAATGCTCTTGTTGCCCTGCTCACCTAGCACACGGGCAATCCCGAAGTCGGTCAGATACGCGCCGCCGCCATCATCCATCAGCACATTACTGGGCTTCAAATCGCGATGCAGCACGCTCTTGTTGTGCGCATAATCCAGCGCCGGAGCAATCTGCTCAATCACATTGACAATCGTCTCGATGTCCAGCGGGCCGTTATCCAGCAGGTCATCCACCGAACCGCCTGCCATATAGCGCATGACGATGTACGGCTGACCGTTGAACTCGCCATAATCATGCACCGGCACAATGTTGCGGTGTTCTAGCTTGGCAACAATCGCCACTTCCTGCTCAAATCGCTGGATATACGTATCATCATTCAGATACTTCTCTGGCAGCACTTTAACAGCCACCACGCGATTCATCGAAACCTGCTGTGCGCGGTACACGGCAGCCATGCCGCCCCTGCCCACCACATCGAGCATCTCGTAGCCGTTGATGGTCTTGCCGATCAGGCTGTCGCTTTCGGTCATGCTTGTCGTGTCCTCACAGCCCTGTCCATAGGGACAATCCTCACATTATACGATAGCACAGCCGCCTCATAAAGCCGAATACCGCCTGTAGCGATTTTGACTATACTGATAACAAAGTATGTTTCAATGAACATGACCGTTTCTAATGAGAGGATGGGGATAATGGGTGGATCAAGTTTCAAACTGGCATGGCCTACCGACGCGGGTCAGGTCAGCAGTCCGTTTAGCGCGGTCAGCGGCAGCGTGAGCATCGCCGCGCCAGCAGGCACAGCGGTCAAAGCAGCGGCAGACGGCACTGTACTCTCCGCCAACGGCAGCATGGTCGAAATCCGCAGCAGCGACTTCGTGGTGGTCTACGGCAACCTGCGCAACCTGAAAGTGCAAGCCGGACAAAAACTGACCGCAGGCACGCTCCTCGGCGAATCGGCAGGGCCGGACAGCATCCAACTAGCGGTGCTGCAACCGCTAGACCCGGCGCCCATGCTACCCGCGCCCGTTGTCAAGCCAGTCACAGGCAACACGACAACCGCGCCAAAGCCCGGCCCCGGAGAAAAGTTCTACCTCACGCCCACACAGACCGGCCTTCGCATCCGCGAAACCCCGAAAGACGGCAAGCCCGTCGGTCAGGCCAGCCCCGGCGCAATTCTGGAAGTGATTGAACCCATCAGCGAAGCCAAAGCCAAGCTGGGGGTTAAAGATACATGGGTGAACGTTCGTACCCTGAACGGCCTTACAGGATACAGCGCGGGCGAATTTTTAGCCGTTTTCGATGGTCATATTCCGACGGGCAGCACCCTCGGCATGAACCTCGACATGCACAACCGGCTGGGACACCCCGCGCCAGAACGCATGAACGGCATCGGCTGGATTCGCGTCAAATACAACGTATCGTTTAACCCCGATAACAACACCTATGGCAATACCGATGTAGACGGCGCGTTCCGCCGTTTGAAGCCCTTCTTAGAGCCGTATGTCCGCGCTGGAATCAAGGTTCTGGTGGTGTTTACGCATCAGTTGTACGGCGAAGGCGCGGGCTACAACTGGCCGCTGATGGACACCGGGCGCTGGAACGATCTCATCCCCAAATATGCCGACTATGCGCGGCGGGCGGTGTC
>CAIPFY010000335.1 GCA_903864435.1 uncultured Chloroflexota bacterium
CCTGTTTAATCCTGTACCGCAGCGTTCGGAACTGGTGAGGTATTCCGAAGTGCCTATATATTTGTCCCTAACGTAGCCTTGCGGCTGATTCGGGTAAGCATTGGGCTGTTAAAAGCCCCCACCTTTAGGTGCGGGGTTGCTTACACGAGCGTTCTCCTCAGTTCATGGCGCAGCGGTGGCGGTCATATCTGCCGTCGAAACCGGCCACGCAAAGCGGCATTCGGTATTTCCCGCCCCAGCGCTGACGGTGGCACAGGTGGCGATTACCTGCCGATTGTAGCGCACTTCAAAAGAAGGATGGTTTTCGCCGTTCACATCTTCTGCACGCCAGAAAAAGCGTTTCTCGGTGGGAAGCTGTTCGGCGCTCTGCACCTCGTCGCAACCAGCCGGCTTCGCGGCTTCGCTGCCCGGTTGGTACAGCCACAGGCATTCCCCTGCCGGAATCTGGTCGCCTTTCACCCGATCACCCGCGTAATCATCTCTGTCCTGACCATCCTGCCCGCGCACGAACTGAAGCGCAAACACATTCAGGGCGAAACTGGCATCATGCCGCATGACAAAGTTGGTGTCGTTATAAACCAGCGTCACCGTCGTGCCGCCGCGTCCCATCAGCAGCAACGCCAGCACCATGACCAGCAGCACCGCCCCCAACGCCGCCGCCATCCGACCACGCCGCCCCCGCAGATGGTGCAGCGGCAACGTGAATTTCGCAGCAGGCGGTGCATTCGGCATCCATGCAGGTTTGGCGGTGACAGGCGTGTGGTCAGTGGGCGGCGGTTTGGGCGCAGGTACGGAAACCGGATGCGCCGTTACAGGCATATCCATGCCGCGATCTGGCAGGGTGGCGCTGCTGGTCTGTTCACCGTAACCCTTTTTGATCGAGCGAATAAACGCGCCCGCGCTACCATGCCGGCGTTCCGGTTCTTTCTCCAGCGCCCGCAAAATTTCATCTTCGACGGCCTGCGGAATTTCCGGGTTCTTTGTGCGCGGCGGCGGCGGCGGATCACCAATGTGGCTAAGGGCGATTTGCATCGGCGTATCGCCGTTGAAGGGCGTTTCTCCGGTCAGGACTTCGTACAGGATGACCGCCAGCGCGTATATATCGCTCTGGGGAACGGCCTTGTTAGAAGCCAGCGCCTGCTCCGGCGCGATATAGCGCGGAGTGCCAAAAGCCGTTCCGAGCGTTGTTTCCGCCGAAAGGCGCATCACCAACCCGAAATCAGTAAGAATGGCTTTATCGTCTTCATCCAGCAAAATGTTGGAGGGCTTAATATCGCGGTGAACAATGCCCCGCACATGTGCATAATCCAGCGCCGACGCCACCTGCTCCAGAATCCGCAGCCCACGCCCAATGTCCATCCGTCCGCTGGAACGCTTCAGCCGCTTGAGTTCTTGTGCGAGGTCTTTCCCCTTCACCAGCTTCATCGCCAGAAAATACGCGCCTTCGTATTCTCCATACTGGTAAATGGTGATGATGTTGTCATGTTCCAGCGCCGCCACCGACCGCGCTTCCCGCTGAAAACGCTTCGCCAGCGTGTAATCATCCTGCGTTTGCGCTTCCAGCAGCACCTTCACAGCGGCGTGTCGTTGCAGTTTGTGGTCAATCCCGCGATAAATCCGCGCCATGCCGCCGCTGGCAAGCAGGCTTGTCAACCGGTAATCGCCCAGTTGTTGGCCGATCAGGGGGTCTTTGCTGGCATCAAAAGGAGTCTTCACAGTCACCGATTGTCCTCAACAAGCGCCACACCCACTTGCCGATTATAAGCGGCAATCAGGCCACGCTCAAAATAAAACAACGGGCTTGTGGCCCGTTGTGCGGATCGAACGGCATACCGCGTTACTTCTTGGTGTCGTTATCGAGGTTGGGCAGCACGCCCAATTCCATCGCTTCCTCAAACGTCACGTCTTTACGCCCGCTGGC
Source organism: uncultured Chloroflexota bacterium (assembly GCA_903864435.1). Taxonomy (GTDB): domain Bacteria; phylum Chloroflexota; class Anaerolineae; order Aggregatilineales; family Phototrophicaceae; genus CFX2. The sequence goes on from CAIPFY010000335.1 coordinate 1,922, forward strand.
GTTGCCCAGCATACCAGCCAGATTGTCCATGTCGAACAAATCATCAGCAGCAGCCGAATCGAGGCTGCCCAACTGGTCGAAAATGCTCATGTCTAAATTCTGGATCGGCTCCATCTTAGCCGGCGCGGACTCGGCTGCCGGTGCGTCCGGGCGCAGCGCCACTGGAACCGCAGGGGTAGCCGCAAACGAAGGCGAGGAGGGTGTCTTTTCCAGATCAGCCGGTTGCAAGGTCATGAAGGTGGAGGTGGTGGTCAGGCCAGAACCACGCCGCTTTCCACGCACAGGAATTTCTGAGGTCATTCGCATCGCCACCACAGTCGGCTTCTTGATGACATAAGCCTGACCAGCCAGCAGTCCCAGCAAATCCGTCACGGCCTGACGACCATAACGGTTCACCACACCAAACTGGCGACCGCCCGCCTGTCCATCGAACACGGCGCACAAGAAATGATGATAGCCCACCGAAAACACGAACACATCTTTGTCATCACCATCATAGAACTGAATCGCCTGCGGTTGACCGCCGATCAATCCAGACATTTCTACGTTCGCAGTCACCATCGGCATAATCGCGCCGGTGAGCTTGTCGCGGTTCAGATAGCCGGGAGCGCCATCCTCCAGCAGCACATCACCGCTGCGTGTAATCAGGATCAGCGCCATCGCGCCCACATCCATCAACATCCGCTTAATGACGTTCCGCGCCGCGCCCACATCCAAAGGTGGAATGGGGCCGTAATCCAAAACCGTCGGCGCATCGCTGGCCGGGGGCTTCACCGCCTCAAAGACGCTCTCGCCCTTCAAACCGGCACGCATCACCCGCACAAATAGCTGCCCATCCAGCGGACGATGGATGTAGATGAAAGGGGACTCCGCCGTCGTTTCCTCATCCAACGATTCGGGGTCTTCTGGCGCACCCACCACCACCACCTGCGTATCCGCAGAAGCCTGCTTCACGCGCAGCGCCAGTTCCAACCCCTGCATATCGCTGGCAAGGTTCCAGGCCGTCACAACCAACCGCACACCGCCCCGCTTGAGTTCCTCTAACGCTTCAGCACCGTTAGGAACATCTAACTGAATGGCGGGGCGATCCATCAAATCCAGCGTGCCGCGCACAATCCGCGCAACCGCCCACGTAGGGTCTACGGTGAGGATTCGTGGTAAAGATGGCATAGGCAAATACACATGGTGCATACCCTGATGGGTAAGCAGCCACTCCTTTCTGATTTGAACTTAATAAAATTATAACCTCATTTCGCTTTAACGAAAGCGATGAAGCGTGAAGTTAGAATAAAGGTTTGAACAAGGTCTACCAAATCACACTAAACATTGTAAAGCGCAGCGGTTCCAACGCGAACAGCATCATTCGGCGCTCATAAGCCTGCACATGGCACAGATAGGAACGGTTCAAGCGGGCGCGTTCATAGCGTGCTTCCGCAGGATTCACGCGCAGCAATTCCGCCCATTCTACCCGCAGCGCCCGCGCCAGATTCCGCCACCACGCCGTCCGTCCCTGTGCGTCAGACGCCGCCAGCAGACGGGCACGAGCGCGGCGGCAATCGGCCACCGAGGGGTTAGGCGTGCCAGCCACTAGAGACGCGCAAATCAGATCATCGAAGGAGCTATCGCGCCATTTCATGTGCCAGTTCTCCTGTCCACGTCGTCTTATCCAACCGCTGACGCAGTGTTTCGCGGGCGTAGTGCAGGCGGCTTTTCACCGTTCCTACCGGGCATTCCAGAATATGCGCGATTTCATCCAGATTTTGCCCGTTCAGGTAATGCAGCACCACCACGACCCGCTGGTTAAACGGAAGATCACGGATGGCATCCCGCACGCGGCGCTGCATCTCCGTGTGTTCCACCAGATGTTCAGGCGCCAGCCACGCCGGACTCATTAAACGGTCTACAATATCTTCCAGCGAAACCCGTCTCTTTTTCTGCCGCGTGACCCATGTATAACTCAAATTGACCGTCACGCGGTATAACCAAGGCATCAGCGGCAAGGTGGTATCAATGCGAGCCGCATAGCGGTGTATCCGCAGGAATGTCTCCTGCGCAATATCTTCGGCAACCTGCGAGTCCTGCGTGATGGCAACCGCCACCCGGTATACCTGTGTGTAGTAACGGTCAAACAGGCCGCCGAGCGCCTCCAGATCATCCTGCCGCAGCCGTTCGACCAAATAAGCATCACTGAGATTTTCAAAAGAAAGTGTCATTTTCTTTGCCCTAACGCTAAATCTGAAGAAGGTCAGTTCTGGTATTCATGCCGCAACACCCCGTACTGCTTGCTGTGGACAAACCGCCCATGCTCATAACAGTTTTCCCGCCAAACGCCCTCTAGTATGAAGCCTAATTTTTCCAACACCCGTTCGGAAGCGCGATGCCCTTCGCTGCAATCCGCCGGTATGCGGTGAACATCCCGGTGCGTGAAGCACCACGCCAATGCGCCTGTGCCCCATTATAGCAGCAACCGACGGTCGCCGACCTTTCCGTCGCCCCGTAGCAGCACGCCCCGCATCCACTTCTTGCAAAGCCCGTTCGCGGGTGTCACAGGGCAGTTCAATGCCAACTGCTCACAAAACACACAGCATTTGAACAGCAAACGCACTCAAGCGGTCATCAACACAGAGGAAATCGAGGAGTCGAATAGGCGTTTAGCATGAAACATATTCATTTTGCACATTCGTCTTTCAAAGGGTTCATTTTGAAATAAGGTGTGTAATAAAACAGGGGGCGCTGCTGCCCCCTGTACGAGTATCTTCCAGACCGCTGTTAGGCAGCAGTGCGGGGCACATCCGTAATGCGCGAACGAGCCATGAACCACAACACCACCAGCAGCACGCCGCCCATCAAGAACGGGGCGCTGGCCCCCAGAAGCCGGAACAGCGCACCGCCTGTAATCGGTGTGATCGCATTGGCGGCGCTGACCAGCGCGGCGCTCACGCCCAGCGTGCCGCCCACATCATTCGCCCCCACCCGCTTCGTCACCAGACTATTGATGCTGGGCGAAAGAATCGCGCCGCCGATGGAAGCCGGCACCATCGCCACCATAATCCATACCAGCCCCAACCAACCGGTGTTCCCATCTTGGGGAATCTCGACCGCAAGTTCACTGCCAACCGCCGCTTCTGTCGCGCTAGGCGTTTTGTTCTGCGTGAGTTCGGTCGTCAAATCGGCGCGGGAGTACCAGGGAACCGCCTGCGCGGGCGTGAGTGCCGTCAAAGTCAGGCCAGCGGACAGCAGCAGCAGCCCCGCGTAGATCAGCTTGCGCTCCCCGTATTTGCGGCTCCATGGGCCGATGTATTTGCCCTGTACCATCACAAGCACGATGCCCACAAAGACGAAAATCACGGCGTTGCCAGACGCATTGATCCCCAATCGGCTCAACGTGAACAGCGAGATCAGATTCTCGAACCCGCCGAAAATCAACTGCTGGAAGAACATGAGGATCAGCAGGATTCCGACCAGCGGTTGCCGCAGCGCATAACCGATGTTCGCCCACACCCCGCGCTTGCGCTCGTTGCTGTGCTTGCCGCGCTTTTCGGGCGGCAGGGTTTCCTTGAACCAGAAGGTCGTCAGCACGATAGAGATCAGCGAGAAACCCGCCGCGACATACGCGGGCACATGATAATCATTCTTGCTGATTCCTAGCGCGATGAAAGCGATAATCGGGCCGATGATGAAGCCCAGACCAAACGCCGCACCCAGCAGCCCCAACCCCTGTGCGCGGGTCTTTTCGGTGGTGCTATCCGTCAGGGCAGCCTGCGCCGCCGCGATATTCGCCCCGGAAAGTCCGTCAATGACACGGGCAAGGAAGATCAGCCACAGCGCATTGGCAAAGCCGAGTACGATGAAGCCGATGAACGTCCCGATCTGGCTGATAATCAAGACAGGCTTGCGTCCGTACCGATCCGACAGGCCACCCAGAAGCGGCGCGCCGATGAACTGCATCAGCGGATAAGCCGTCCCTAGCAACCCGATCATCAGCGGGTCAGCGCCGAACGAGGCCGCATAGATGGGCATCAGCGGAATAATGATCGTCAAGCCGAGCAGGTCAACCAGAATGATGACGAAAATCGGCAAAATACGCTTGAAATCCAGTTTCTCATTCGCAGCAGCAATCGCCGCTTGTGCATCAGTCATTTCAATCAGTCCTTTAGGTTATGCCTAGAGAGGGAACATGCGCCAGCCCTGAGGGAGCAGCGCCACACCAATGACCACCAGTACCAGCACCGCCACGATAATCATGAGGCTGGCACGGGCGCGGGTGCGGTCATCGGCCTTCTTCCAGCGCGGGGACATGTGCGACAGCGCGACGCCTATGGTCATCACAGTCAAATGTCCCCAGACGTGTCCGAGAGCGCCAAAACCCACTACACCGGCATAGACGATAAAGAAAACGATGCCGAGCAACCACTGAACGGTAAACGCCACGCTAAAGCCGATCATCAGCCGCTGCGCCAGTTTGTCATACGCGCCGCCCTGAAAGAACACCAGCCCGATCTTGACCAGCGCCGCCAGCGCAAGCAGCACCACAATCCAGCGCACCGCCGAGTGCAGGTGGCGCAAACCGACCACCATCCCGCTGTTGGCAGGTGCGGCGGCGGGCGCGGCTTCGGCAGCCGGCGCCGCTGTTGCGGTTTCGGGAGCCGGTGTCGTTTCGGGGGTGGCTTCCTGCGCGACAGCCAGACTCACCGTCAGCAGCAGCGCCAGAGCCGTCACAATTACCATCATCCAATTGAGCATATTACGGGTCATCAAGTGTTCTCCTGTTCAGAACGCGGTTCAATACGACGGATCACTTCATCCAGCCAATCCAACTCGGTACGCAGATGGCGGACAAGATGTTCAATCACCAGTTGAGATGTTCCAACATGCGGGGGGACAGTTTGCGCGGCGTCCAATTCGGCTTGCAGGGCGGTGCGGCGGTGGGAAAGCAGGTTCACAGCCTCCTCTGCGGGCAGGCTGTCCAGAAAGGCAAGCCCGATGTCGCCCGTGAAGCGTGCCTCGTAGTGCGTGGACAAATTCTCGCGCAGCATCGCCTGATAAGCGGACTCGCCCGCCTCCGTCAGTTGATAGACGCGGCGCGGCGGACGCCCGCCCTCCTGCTCCTCGGTAGGAATGAGCCACCCGGACTCGGTCATCTTGTCCAGCAGGTAGTAAGCGGTGGCCTTCTTCAAATCCACACAGGAAGCCATATTGCGGTGGATGAACTCATGAAGCTGGTAGCCGTGCATATCGGTTTGCCGCAGTAGCCCCAGCAGCAATAGTTCGCGTTCCATATCCCGTCCAATTCCGAATAGTCAATATTGACTAATCAATTCTGAGTATACAGTTCAGGGATAGATTGTCAAGGCCGGTTCAAACAAAAATGCCCGCACAGGGCGGGCATTTCGCAGGCGATATCCGGCAGAGAACCGCTTAACTTTTTGTGTCCTTGTCCTTACCACCAAACCGCTTGGACAGGAACCCGCCCATCAAACCGCCCATCACCATCCCGCCCATCGAGGGCGTTTGCGACGAGTTGCTCTCGGCCTCATCCCAACGGGCGCTGTGGCGTCGGTTCACCCACCCGCTATATTCTTCGCTGGCACTGATGAGCATGGCTTCGATAGCGGCGCGGTCATCACGGATCAGCGCATTGCGGAGGTCTTGCAAATGGGTGATGGTTTCATCCAGCTTACGTGCCAGCGCGTCGCGGTTGTTCAGGAACAAATCGCGCAGATCGTCGGGGTGCGTGTCATACAAATGGTGCGTCAGCCGTCCGAAGGAAGGATTCGTGACTCGCTGGGTATCTGCCCAACCTGCACTGCCCATCAGCATATGGAACACCGCCACGCCTAACGCCGCTGGCAGCCCTTCAGTCACCGCCACCAGACTATCATACTCGGCAGGGTCGAAAAAATGCGGCGACGCGCCCAGCAGCGAACAGAAATCCGAAGCCAGTTCGACGGCTTCTCTGGCAACCGATGCACCGGGCATGAGCAGCATATTGCCTTTGTCGAACAGGTCGGCGTGCGCGTGGAGCGTGTCGTCCAGTTCATCGAACAGATAAGCCGGGTTCAGAATCGGCGCGATCCCCACCAGATGCGCCCCGCCGGTCAAATGTTTTTTCGCCCATTCCAACGAGGGCATCTTCAGGGGCGAATAATCCAGCAGCACCGCCCCCGAACGAAGTTGCGCCCCGATTTCCTTATAGGCGGTCTGCACATCGGCATAGGGCAGCGCCATCACAACCACATCGCGCCCGCGCACTGCATCAAACAGATCGCGCTCCACCTTATCAATGCCCACCTTAGCCGCATCCTCACGAATGCCCGGTCTCATATCGGCGCAGGTGACTGCAAACGTATGTTGGGCGTCTTTACGCGCACTGTACCGGCGCAGCGCCAGAGCGACCGACGCGCCCACCCGCCCCATGCCCAAGATGCTCACGCTGACTGTCGCCATAGGATTACACCTTCCCCTGTCTAATTCGCGTTATCGGCGGCCTGCAACCGCCCTAGAAGTTCTGCATAAGGATGATCGTACCAGCCTTCCAACGGGTCGGCATGATGCGTCCCCAACCAGACGACGGCCTCCGGCGCACCCGCCGCCGCCAGCAGTTCGCCACTCCACGCCGCATGCTGTTCCGACACCACAAACGGGCGCACCCAGAAATTCCGGGCGTCCCCCCTGCTCCAACGCTGGAACAGGGCGGGTGCGCCTTTGCGTACCAGCACCGCCAGCGTCTTTTGCCAGATTCGCAGCCGCCAGCGCACTTTGCCGCAATCATGCAGCAGCGCCGCCGCCGCCAGTTCCGGCGGCGTGTCGCCCTGTGCCAGCACGCTCCGCAGCACATTCAAACTGTGCGCCTGTTCGCTGCGCTGCAAACGCTCGAACAGCGCGAACAGGGCGGGGGACAAATGCTCCCGCGCCAGTTCAAGATCAACCGGGTGGGAAAAAGCCAAGAGCGCCCGCGCACCCTGCCGCAGCCGGTAGACTGCTGTCACGTTTCCCGCCTTTACCCGCCCAGAACGAGAAACCGGACAATCGTCAGGGACGGTTGGCTAATCAGCTTGTCCAGCACGCTGAGCTGCGGCGCAACGAAACTGAGCATAATCATGCCGAAAAAAACGTACATGCTAATCTGCTGGTAGCGTTGCCACCAACGCGCCTGCTCCGGGGGCAGCAGCGCATACGCGATGCTCCAGCCATCCAGCGGCGCCAGCGGGATGATGTTAAACACCGCCAGAATCACGTTCAAATACACCACGCCAAACAGAATATTACCCAGCAAACCACCCTCAAACACCAGCGATGGCACGAGGCGCAAGGGAATGGCGAACACAACCGCCACTATCAAATTCGAGAACGGCCCCGCCGCCACCGCCGCGAGATAGCCCCAGCGGGGATTGCGCATCCGGCTCGGATTAATGGGCGCCGATCCCAGAATGCCGAACCCAATCAACACGCCCATCAAAAACCCGATAGGATTGATATGCACCAGCGGGTTGAGCGTCAGCCGCCCCTGACTGGCAGCCGTATTGTCGCCCATGCGGTAGGCCACGTAGACGTGGGCGAACTCGTGAATGGTCATGCCAATCAACAGGGCAATCGCCCGTACTAATAAATCCTGAATATCCGTCGTAACCACAGGACACTCCACTTCATGAGCAAAAATGCTCGAAAAGCAACCCGATCCAGTATAGCATACCGCAGGTGAGCGCCGGATGAATCGGGCGATAGGCAACGGGCAGCCGCCTGTTGCTAGAGAAAGGGATAGCCTTATGTCGGGCGTGGGGGAAGGGATTTCAAGATTTCCTGCCATGCGCGGGTGGCCTGTTCATAACCGTGAATCGTGCGCGTCGCCAGCGCCTGCTCGCGCATTTTCTGATACCGCTGTGCATCGGTCAGAAGGTCGAGTGCTTTTGCAGCCACCTGCGAAGCATCCGGCTGAACAGGCAGCAGGTATCCGTTCTGGCTGTCCTGCACAATGGAAGCAACCGCGCCCACGCGGGTAGCGATGACCGGAACGCCCGTACACAACGCCTCTAGGATGACGGCTGGCAATCCTTCATGTTCGCTCAAAAGCAACAGAATCCGGGATCGTCGCATCCATTCAGGAATATTATCCGCCCAGCCCTCGAAACGCACAGCCTGCGCAATACCCAGTTCGCCGGCCAGATGTTCCAGCGATTGGCGCTGCGACCCGTCGCCCAGAATGCAGCACTGGCTGTCCGGTCGGGAAAGATGAACAATCTGAAAGGCTTTCAGAACCAGATCAACCCGCTTGAAATCGTGGAGATTCCCCACATACAGAAAATCAATATCGCGCTCGATGCGCTCATCGGGATAGAACCGATCCGTTGCGACGGTGTTGGGAAGCACAAAGGTGCGCTGCGCTTGTATTCCGGCGTTTATCAACTGCTGACGCGCTTCACTGCTGAACACTGCCACCGCGTCACTAGATTTCAGAACGCGGCGCAAAACACTTCCGAGGATAGGCATCTTCAGCCGCACATCAAAATCGGTTCCAATCAGGGATAACACGACAGGCCGCCGCAGGAGATGCGCCACGCCCCATGCAATCACGCCATACGGGAACAAGTTGAAAGCGGCGAAAACATCGGCGCGGTCACGTCTGCCCAATCGCCAACCGTTGACAAAACAACTGAGCAGATTGCGAATAGATGACCAGCGTGAACGGGGTGGCCCTTCATCATTCAGCCCCACCTCATGAATAGCCTGAATCAGCTTGGGAGAGTTGATCGGGACGGGCGCATGCCGAATCACCGTAACCCGATCAACATCCGCCACTTGCAGCAGAGGGGTCAGTTTATCGCGTGATTTGGCCTTGCCGAGGCGAAGGATGACCAGAACGTGCATTTAGCCCACCGTCACCTTTGGCACAACCGAGGCTGCAATTTCGGGTTCTACGAAAGCCGGATCGAGATAGCGTTGCGCCCATAGCTCAAAATTCAGCAGCAGCCACAGATGGGTTTCGTACAGCCCCCGGTTATCCACATGCGAGTCTAAAACGCTTTCCACAACCGACGTATCGAAAATGCCGCGCTCCCGTGCGGAACGGCTGGTGAGGACATCCCGGACAAAATCCTTGAGTTGCCCCTGAAACCACAGGCGTGTCGGCACGGAAAATCCGTGTTTAGGCAGATTCAAAATATCGGGGGGCAGCAAATCGGCGACGGCCTGACGGAAAAGAATCTTCGTTTCACGGTGCGACACCTTGAAGGTGGAAGGTATACGTTGAGCCAGTTCGACCAGTCGGTAATCCAGCAGGGGAACTCGTGCTTCCAAGCTGGCCGCCATCGTCGCTTTATCCACTTTTTCCAGATACAGGTTCGGAAGGCGCATCTGGAGATCGGTATACATTGCCCGATTGGTGATGTCTAATGCCGATGAGGTTCGATAGAGCGTTTCATACGGGGCATAGACATCATAATTCGCCATCTGGAAGGCTGGCGATACAAGTTGCTGAAACAGGTCACGGCTAAAGACCTCTGACCAACCGGCGTAGCGCAAACCCGGATTGCTCTGGAGGGTGATTCGCAAAATGCGCTTCAAGCGATGCTGGCGCGGTGCGAGCGTGCTGAGGGTTGAGAGCGCCAGTTTGCGAACGGCACCCGGAACCGTTTGAACCCATGGGGACATCCGTTCCGCCCGGTAGCGCACATAACCGCCAAAAAGCTCATCTCCACCATCGCCCGTTAGCACCACTTTGACATGCTTCTGCGCCAACCGCGACACGAGATAGGTCGGGAAACAGGAAGCATCCCCAAACGGTTCATCGAAATGATAAACCAGTTTTTCTAGCAGGGGGGGCAGTTCCGCAAACGATACATTCGCCTCGTAATGATCGGTTCCAAAATGCCGCGCCAGACGGCGTGCAGCCGAAAGTTCGTTGCGCTGATCGTCTTCAAACCCCAGCGAGAAGGTCTTTACCTTGCCGGTCAGCCGGGTCATCAGGCCGACCACAGTTGCCGAATCAATACCGCCACTCAAAAACGCCCCGACCGGAACATCAGCCACCATGTGCAAGCGAACGGCATCTTCAACAAGAGCGCGGCTCTGTTGGATGGCATCCTGAATCGACTCGATTCGGGGCTGTCCCGACGAAGGCACTGTCCAGTAGGGAGCGACGCGAATTGTCCCCTGATGGTAGGTCAGGTGATGTCCGGGAAGGAGCTTAAAAATCCCCTCGAACATAGTATCGGGCGCAATGGCATGTCCGTAAGTCAGATAGTTGAGGAGGCCAATGCGCGAGAGCGTGCGGGGCACTTCGGGGGCGGCGAGAAGGGCTTTGATCTCGGACGCAAAGCGGAAAGCGCCGGCCAGTTGTGTGTAGTACAGCGGTTTGATTCCCAGACGATCACGGGCAATCCACAAACGCCGGTCTTGCTGATCCCAGATGGCAAAAGCAAACATGCCATTCAAGCGATCGAGTACCGCTGTTCCCCAGTGGCGATACCCCACCAGAACCACCTCGGTATCGGATGTGCTGCGAAAGCTGTAACCGAGGCGCCCCAATTCTGCCCGTAAATCGCTGTAGTTGAAAATTTCGCCGTTGAAAACGATCCAGTAGCGTTTGCTGTCATCGGACATCGGTTGATGACCGCCCGCCAGATCAATAATGCTCAGGCGTGCCATACCCATGCTCATGTGACCGTTCTGGTAACTGCCGTGATCGTCCGGCCCACGGTGCGCAAGCGCAGACAGCGCGGCGCTCAGGTCACTGGCGGGATGATCTACATCATGGTGAACAATTCCAACGATGCCGCACACGCTATCCTATCCCTTCACTCCACGACCTTCTACACCGTTATAGCCCCGGTGGACTTCGATCTGGGTCATTCCGGCTTCGGTAAACCACTGTTGCAGCGTGCCGACAGACTGAGGCGTGTCGTAGGCTGGCGACAGCATATCAAATGTGTCCAGAATAGCCCATTCTTTGAGCTGTTGCTCGGAGAGGGGATACGCACCCCGGTAATCGGCTACCAAGAGCAGCGCGAAATTGATTTTGCGCCCGATACGGGGAATCTGGCTGATGAGGGTGGTGAGAGGCCAGATTCCGTTGACATAGCGGACAATCGCTTTGTACAACCGTTCAGGCGCGATGCGGCGAGTGAACGGGCGCACCCAGTATTTTACCTTGATCGCTTGCTTGATGGAGCCAAACCAGCCGGTTTCGCGGAGGTAGACATCCACAACAAGGCTACCGCCGCGCTTCAGATAGGGTATCAAATCCATGAAGGAACGCCGGACATCCGGTGTGTGCTGAAGCACGCCAATGCAAATCACCTTATCGAAGAAATTCAGCGCAAACGGCATCTCGTAAATACTCGCTTGGACGATCAACAAGTTGGGGTGATGACCGTTGGAGGCATAGTTGGCATCAACCGCAAAACTGTAGTCGAGCGAGACGACAAAAGCGCCGGTGGAGACAGCCTGTTCGGTAAAGCGTCCCGATCCGCTGCCAACCTCAAGCACGGTCTGGCCTTCCAACTGGCGGGGCCATTTTGTTTCATTGAAAAAGCGCGTCTCCGAGATTTGGGTTCCATTGTGGCTATCGTATTGCGTCTGCGCGTGGATAGTCCACTGATAGCCAAAAGTCGTCGCGTAGTTATCACGAGAGACGAAACGGGGGATGAAACGAACGATAGGATACTGTACCTGACAACCGGTACACTGAAGGGTGCCGGATTCAATCCGTCCATCCGTATCAGGGTGACTGTCTACGATCTCGAATGGGGAACGGCATTTTGGGCAGGCCAAGTATCGTAGATGCTCAATGCGCACCGTAAAGTCTCCCTTGTGGTGGTGTAAACAAGAATCATGATTGTATTGTGAGTACCTGTGTCTGTCTGTCAAGCCTGTTACTCAAATTCGCGGTTTCCCAATACCCATGCAGCGATTGTCCTGTGAACTAAGTGACGGAAAGCCATCAGCGGTGTTCTTATGTTATGATTGCAAGATGTTGTCAATGGGTGTAAGGCGCACAGATGAACGACATCCACATGGGCGACCGGGTGCGAATGCGAAAACCGCACCCTTGTGGCAGCGATGTCTGGTGGGTTATTCGTATAGGCGCCGACATCGGGCTGCGTTGTGCAGGCTGTGATCGCCGCGTCCTGCTACCACGCAGCGAATTCTTCAAGCGCCTCAAAGAGGTGCTTTCACCTAATTCGCAGGAGAAGTGATGATGAAACGTATTTTGTTTCTTTTTTCGGATACGGGTGGGGGACACCGCGCTGCTGCCGAAGCCATCCGCGACGCGCTCATCGCAAAGCACGGTACGGATGTGCAACCCGAAATGGTAGATGTTTTTCGCACCTATTCCCCCTTCCCCTTCAAATACATGCCGGAAATGTACCCGTGGCTGGTGAACCGCAGCAAAGCCTCGTGGGCGATGGGGTATCACCTGACCAACAGCCGCCGCACCGC
>CAIPFY010000336.1 GCA_903864435.1 uncultured Chloroflexota bacterium
TGAATGTAAGGCGGTTCATCGAAGTAGTCCACATAGCGCAGGTTCGCGCCGCCGGCGATGAACACCAGCGGGATACCGCGTAACATCAACTGCGTGGCTAAGGTGACGATGAACGAGGGGATGCCGGTACGGATGAGCAACCAGCCGTTGAGCGCCCCCAGAAAACCGACGAAGGCCAGCGTCAGCACGGCGGCGGTGATCGGGTCGAGGCGCGGGCCACCCGGCGGGAACTGACCGGTCATCAAACCGAGGAAGGTCAGGCCGGAGATACCGAGCAGCGAACCGACCGACAGGTCGAACTCGCCCGAAATCATGAGCATGGTGGTGCCGATGGCGACGATACCGCGTGTCACGTTGTTGGTGAGCGCACTCGCCAACGACTGCGGATCGAGGAACAGGTCAGTGGCGACTGTGAAGAAGGTGAACAGCGCCACAAAGCCGATGATCGCGCCTGCACCCGGCGACCTAGAAAGCCGGTTGCGGATCATCTGGCCGGCGGGAACCTGCACCGCGCTGATGTCACGCGATCTGGCACGAGCCGCCAGCGATCCGGCGATGGACTTGCCCACGCGGGGGCCGCCGTATTCCTGCGTCACCAGACTGTAGCCAAGCCAGCAAGTAAGGGTGATGAGGACACCCGGAAAGATCAATTCGAGGACGCGCGGCATCGCATCGAGTACCGTGCCACCTTTGGGGAGTGACCTCGGAATATCGAATAGGCCGGACATCAGATACACAACACCCGCCACCGCCGTCAGGAACAAGGCCCACTGTGCCCATGACCATGCGGGTTGTTCGCGGCGGACGAACCCTAGCACCGTGCGCAGGTTCAAAAGCCCCCAGAAGGTCGCCAGCACGATCGCAATCCATTCGACCGGATTCATGTCGCGCCGACTGATATTCACTCGGTCAGTCAGCGGAATCCAGCCGGTGTAGATTTGGATGGCGATTAAAATGCAGCCCACGCCGACGACCGCCATCACAACGGTGACAAAGGTAATCGCGGGTGAACGCCGCCCACCCTCATTGAAGTAATCGTGCATACTGTCGGAAGGCCGAGGCCGGAACAGGCTCAGGGAAGTCCACGCTGCCAGCGCCGCCCATATCACGCCGCCCACAATCACCACAATTTCGGTGAGATTGAAGTCACGGCGGCTGATATTCAAACGATCACCGAAAGCCAGCCACCCGGTCGCCACCTGTTCGGCCAGCAGCAAGCTCACCACAGCAAGGAGCAGAAAAAGCACCGCATTACGGTTCAAGCCACGCGCAGCAGATGAAGCTGCCGGGGACGAAGCCGAAGAACTGCTCATAGGTAAAAACCTTTATAGCGCAGACATTCAGAATAATGTAAAGAATGACACGGACAAAAATGGGTTACAAAATGGGGGAGCGAATGGCCCCCCCACTTTGGAGTACATCAGATCAACGGAACGCTAGAGACTAGCGTTTGCCGGCAGCGGTCAAATCCTTGATCGCGGCGACGTTGCTGGCATCAATGACGCCGGGGCCGGTGAAGATATCGCCGCCCGGGGCCATCTTGTACTGGCTATTCAGGAACAGCCACATGACGGTCTCGAAACCTTGCAGGTACGGCTGCTGGTCAATGGCCTGCAACAGAATACCCTGTTCGATCATGTCATAGATTTCCGCACTGGTGTCGTGCGTGGTCGCAAACAACGTGCCGGCTTCAACGGCAGCTTCCTTGACATACAGGTTCAGCGCCGAAGAGGGGTTCGGGCCGAGCATGAAGATGGCGTTGGTGTCGGGGTTAGCCTTGAAGTAATCGCCAATCTTGCCCGCGCTTTCGGTCGGGTCATTGGTGATGTCGAGGATGTCCAGCGCAACGCCTTCTTCGTCGAAGACGCTACGGACACCGGCGCAACGTGCTTCCAGACCGGCATGACCCTGTTCCTGAATGGTGCAGACACCCTTGCTGATCGTCTTGCCGGCAGCAGCAGCAGCGGCGAAGACACGGCGGGCATTGCTCACACCACCACGCGATTCACTCGCGCCGATGTAGAACAGAACGGGCAGAGCCTTGTCGGTTCCGGCATTCGGATCGGCGGTGTTGAAGATGATGACCGGGATATCCTGGCTGCGGGCAGTTTCGACAGCCGAGCGAACGACTTCCGGATCCGGCGAACTGGTGCCGATACCATCGGGATTGGCGGCCAGCGCGTCTTCCCAGTAGGCGGCCATTGCTTCGGTGCTGTAGTTCGGGTCACCCAGCCAAGTGCATTCCGCACTGAGCAGAGCGCAAGCATCGGTCATACCATTCACAACGGTCGTCCAGAACGGGTTGCCCTGCGGGCTGCCATGAGAGACCATGATGAACTTGAGTGCGCTGTCCTGAGCGCCAGTCACGCCCAGCGAGACGAGCAGAACGCCCATCATCAGCAAACCAACCAAAAGTAACCGTTTAACCATGGAGAACTCCTTCTGTAAATCTATTCTTGCACTTTAGTCTCACGGGGATAATAAACCCCGACCAGACCCAACCCCATTGACAGCGCCCAAAAGATTAGTTCGCTGTCGTAGGAAGATGATACAAAACTTTCGCAAAGTGCGCAAGCAAATTGCATTTCTTTTGTGTGCAAATTGCTATAAATTAATCTTTGGTCACTTCAGAACATTGCACCCCCGCCCTCTCGCCCGTAGAATAAGACCACCGTCTGAAGGCAACACACAAGGATCGAGACTATGGCAAGGTTGAACCGCGACACATTCAAACCGCTGATGCTGGCTGTTCTGCTGGTGGGCATCGCGCTGTTGGTTTTTGGCCTATTTCGTTTTGCCAGCAACGCGCAGGCTTTGCAAGACAGCCGCAACCAGACCGCCGAACTCGAAGCCACCCTGCGGCAGCAGATTGATGCCAACGGCGGGCAGGCCAACCCCGGCGACCCCGCGACCGATGCCGCCGGACGTATGTTGTTCAGCGCCTCGATGGGACAGCGCAAACTCGAAGGTGATATGTGGCAGGGCGCGATCATCATGGGGGTAGGGGTGATTGTACTGGCGCTCGGCTGGCTGGGCTACGACATGCTGCGTGGCAAGCGCAAAGCCGACAGTGAACCCGCCGTCGAAGCCGACAAGCCGATTCGTTTGACCAATGGCGACGTGATCGGAAAACTGGACAACAAATAGAGACTCAGCCGAGAATGTGCATCAGCCCCGGTTGCATCTGAAAAACCATATCGCGGCTGGCAGCATGTTCGCCATCCAAATCCAGCCCGACCGTATCCAGCATCCCCTCGATGCGAACGGTGTGCGCCTGCGCATAGCGTACCGCTGGATGCGTGAGGTGACTGCCGTTATACACACGGTATAGCGCCGAGAGAATCACCGGACGCGAGACTCCTTCTACCAGCACCACATCGAACAGCCCGTCATCGCTGCGGGCTTTGGGAGCAATCCGCATCCCATGACCGAAAGTGGTGCCGTTCGCCACCGCCACCAGATAGGCGGGGCCGCTGTACCATGCCTGTCCATCCAGCGTGACCTGCATCGGTTGGGGACGATGCTGGAGAATGCCGGCAATCGTGGCCTGCAAAAACGTCCACGGGCGGCGGTGCTGGATGGCGTTCACCCGCATGTCCACCTCGCCGCTGAGTCCGGCGCTGGCGATATTCAAAAAATACTGACGCTCGTTCCCGAAGCTGACCAAGCCAATATCCGTAGGCTGGGGCGTGGCGTTGGCGATCCAATGGGCGGCGGCACGCACATCCATCGGGATATTGCGGTAACGCGCCCAATCCCGACCGGAGCCGATTGGAATCTGCCCGTAGACCATTTTGGCAGCATCCGGCGTGCGCTCGTTCAGGCTTGCCAGCGCATTCACCAGCGCGTGATTAGTCCCATCGCCGCCGATGGCGATGACGCGCTGCACCCCCGCCGCCTGCGCCTGATCCAGATGCTCGGCGACATCCTCTTGCCGCTGGGTGATCGCCACGATCAACTCGCCCAACACTTCCCACAAGAGGGGTTCCAGCTCTTTCCACAACCGCCCCGCACGACCGCTGCCAGCATGAGGATTAAGGACAATGAGTGTGCGTGCCATCGTCAGAACTTTCTTTTTGGTGAACCGTTCGGGCAGCAAACAAGATTCAGGAGCGCAAGCGGTGACGGAATTCTTCCAGACTAAATGGCTTAGACAGTAGACCATCCATCAGCGCGGCATCTTCGCCCTTCAAACGATCATCATCCGAATTGGCGCTCATCATGAAAAAGCGAATGTGCGCCCACCGCTGATCGGCGCGGACGGTGTGCAATAAAGTCACACCATCCATGTGAGGCATACGAAGGTCACTGATGATCGCGTCCGGCATACGCGGAGTCGATTCCAACGCTTCCAGTGCATCATGCCCCGAAGCGCCGCAAATGACCTCATAGCCATCCCATTCCAGCAGTTCTCGCAGTACAGCCTGCATATCGAGATTATCTTCGACCAACAGGATTAACGGCATTACCCACTCCAAATACATAAACAGGAATCACGAATTTGCGCCCTTAACCAGCAACGCATACTTCGTTATAGCAATCCTAGCCGCAAATGCAATTCGCAAACCTTAAGCCAACCGTATAGTAACATGACTTAAGGAAAAATTCATACGCGAATCTGCCCCTCGCCCCGGATGATCCATTTGTAAGTGGTCAGTTCTTCCAGCCCCATCGGGCCGCGTGCGTGCATCTTCTGGGTGCTGACGGCGATTTCTGCGCCCAACCCCAATTCACCGCCATCGGTAAAGCGCGTGCTGGCATTCACATACACCGCCGCCGAATCCACTTCGTCCACAAACCGTTCGGCGTTTGCCATATCGCGGGTCAGGATACCGTCCGAGTGTTGCGTGCTGTGGCTGGCGATATGCTCGATGGCTTCGTCCAACCCGCTGACCACCTTAACGCCGAGGATGAGCGCCATCCATTCTGTATCGAAGTCTCCCGGCCCCGCCGCCTGCACCCGCGAGTTCGCCGCGCCGTTCAAAAGCGTGAGCGTGGTGGAATCGGCGCGGAAGGTCACACCGTCTTTACCCAGATGTTCGACCAGACGCGGGATAAAAGCCGCCGCCACCGATTCGTGTACCAGCACGGTTTCCACTGCATTGCACACGGAAGGGCGGCTGGTCTTGGCGTTGTGAATCACGCTCAACGCCTGATCGAAATCGGCGCTCTCGTCCACGAACAAATGGCACACGCCCACGCCGCCGATGATGACCGGAATGGTGCTGTTCTCGCGGCAGAAGGCATGTAGCGCCGCCCCGCCACGCGGGATAATCATATCAATATAGTCGTGCAGTTTGAGCATTTCGCCCACATAGCGGCGGTCGGTGCTTTCGATGTACTGGAACGCATCGGCGGGGAAACCGTTCGCCACCATCGCGCCGCGCAATACCGTCACCAGTGCCATATTGCTGCGAAAGGTTTCTTTGCCGCCGCGCAAAATGACCGCGTTACCTGTCTTGAGCGCCAGCGCCGCCACGTCTGCCGTCACATTGGGACGCGCTTCGTAGATCACACCCAGCACGCCCAGCGGGGTACGCCGTTTGCAGGCATGCAGCCCGTTCGGCAGCGTCTTCTCCTCAAACACCTTTCCGACAGGATCGGGCAAGCCAGCCACATAGCGCACATCCGCCGCCACGTCCGCCAACCGCTTCTGCAAATCCAGCCGATCCAGCAGACCGGCAGACATGCCGGCAGCACGCCCGTCCGCCAGATCGAGGCGGTTGGCTTCGAGGATAGAAGCCGCGTTTGCATCCAGCGCATCGGCCATTGCCAGCAGCGCGGCGTTCTTTTGTTCGGTGGTTGCCCGCGCCAGTTGACGGCTGGCCGCCCGCGCATGTTGCCCCATATCAATCAGATTAACCATGCAGGATGCTCCAAGAATTAACGGGATTAAACGGCGACAAGAGTAACTGATTAGGCGGGGAATCGGCAATAGTGACGACTCGGACTGTTCGGGTAAAGTGATTACTTTTTAGTGTAGAAGCTGCACGGCTTTAGCCATCTTAGAGTGTCACAGAATTGAGATGTATCAGAATTGTCACGAATGATTGATTTTGTGTTTATTTTCGGGTATAAATAGGTTTGTGAAACGTAGGCGAGGAAGTTCACAAACACCCTCCCGTTACACCCGATCAGACTGCGGTCTGGTTGGCTTCACTCTTCTGAGGGCACACCGCGGGAGCTTGTCGCCGGAGCTTCGGCGCTGTGTTCAGGCGAATACGCCAGCATTATCAATCGAGTTGGTGGTGTTTCATAAGCACAAGAGCATGGTGAAAGCCATGCTCTTGTTGTTTCTAATGGACGAATGTCCCGCACTGACCGATTAGGACGGTAGGTGTTCGGCAACCAGCTCGGCTACATCCTTGATGACCGGCCCTTCGCCCATATTGGCTTTGGCGCTCTCGAACATCTGCATACAGAACGGACAGCCCACCGCCACCACCTCCGCGCCCGTCGCTTTGGCTTCCTCATAACGCTCGATGTTGACGGCCTTCTCGCCGTGTTCTTCTTCCTTCCAGAATTGCGCCCCGCCTGCGCCGCAGCAGTACGAACTCTTTTTGCTGCGCGGCATCTCGATCAGCCCTTCGCCCAGTGAACGCAGCGCCAAGCGTGGCGCTTCCACCACATCGTTGTGCCGCCCCAAGTAGCACGGGTCATGGAAGGTGACGTTGCTCATCTTGCCCACGCTTGCGCTGGCGGGTAGCTTGCCAGCCGTGATGAGTTCGGCGATCAATTCGGTATGATGCAGCACTTCGTAGTTCCCGCCGAACTGCGGGTATTCCTTGCCGATGTTCTGGTAACAGTGCGGGCAGGTGACGACGATGCGCTTGGGCTTGACCTCGTTCAGCAGTTCCACGTTGCCCATTGCCAGTTCCGCGTACAGGTCTTCTTTGCCCGCCCGCCGCGCCACATCGCCGGTGCAATTCTCCTGTTCGCCCAGCACCGCGAAACTCACGCCCGCCGCATTCAGCACCTTCACCAGCGCCCGCGCCGTGATCTGTGCGCGGGGGTCATAGTTCACCGCGCAGCCCGTCCAGTACAACACGTCAAAATCGGGATTCTCGTCCACCGTCGGCACGGGGATTTCCAGCCCCTTCGCCCAGTTGAAGCGATCTTCACGCGGCGCTTGCCACGGGTTGCCCTGCCGTTCCATGCCTTTGAACGCGCCTTGCAACTCGGCGGGAAATTCGGATTTCATCAGCACCAGATCGCGGCGCAGGCTGAGGATGTCGCGCATCGGTTCGTTGCCCACCGGACAGATGTCCACGCACGCCCCGCACGAGGTACACGCCCACACCGCCGACTCGCTGATCGCCAGCCCCACCAGCGATGGCCCTTCTTCGCCCGCCGCCAGCCCGGTCATGTTGTCGCGCATCAGGTAACGCTTGTTGATCTCGTAAGCCGAAGGCGAGAGTTCCTTGCCGGTGGTATAGGCCGGACACACATCCTGACAGCGGTTGCACATGATACAGGCGAAACCGTCGAGGATGCTGGTCTTGGGCAGATGTTCCAGCCGTTCCACGCCGAACTGCTCGATCTTCTCATCCTCAAAATCCAGCGCGTCCATTTCGCCCAACGAGATACGGCGCGGCTTGGTGAGGACGTTGAGGGGAGCCATGAACAAATGGGCATGTTTGCTGGAGGGGAAATAGGGCGTAAAGAGGAGGATGCCGCCCAGCGCCAACCACCAGCAGAGATGCTCCAGCAGCGCCAGCCCGTCCGCCGACAGGCCGCCCCATAGCGGCGAGAGTAGGGTGGCGAACGGCATGAACATATCCGTGTCGGTGGCGGCCACATGCACCGATTCGCCGACGAAGCGTGCGCCGACGTGCAGCAGGATGAACAGGCCGACGATGAGCGAGTCGGTCTGAATCGCACCCGCCTTCACTTTGGGGTGCAGCAGCACGTTGTCGTGGAATTGCAGTTCCGTCTTACTGGGCAGCACGAAGCGCCGCAGCAGGAAATAGGCCACGCCCACCAGCACGACGATGCTCAATACGTCCCCTAGCAGGCGGTAGACATCAAACACGATCCCCAACGATTCCAGCGAGTCCAGAAAGCCGGGGATGAACCCGCGCAGCACATCCAGCGCGTTCACCAGAAAGTAGTAGGTGAAGCCCCACACGATGCCCAGATGAAATAGGCTGGACACCCGCCGCGTCTTGAGCGTGGTGTTCTGCGCCAGATACACCCGCAAAGCGCGGAA
>CAIPFY010000337.1 GCA_903864435.1 uncultured Chloroflexota bacterium
TATTGCTATTAGCGTTCGACTTGCATGTGTTAAGCACGCCGCCAACGTTCATCCTGAGCCAGGATCAAACTCTCCGTTTGTTTTGACAGAGCTTGCTGTCTCATTTCGCAGTTTTATTTTAAGCAGACCTGCCACTGCTTTGAGCTTCTATCTCACTATTCTGTTGTTAAGTTGCGTTGCACATCGCTGTGCTTGTTGCTGTACGTTTATTAAGCGTACCAACTGACCGCTGTGCTGTCAATACGTTTCCTCAACAATTTCGGAAACTCGGTTGGGATACTTGGGATATTTTCCCAGATCACCGAACCGCCTGTACTGTCAGCAGGTCATTCAACTTGTTAAGCTGCGTTCCCTCAGCGGGAGGAGTAATTTATCACTCACTGTTGCGGCTGTCAACCCCATTTGTGAAACGAGTTTCAAACTCGTTGTTAATCAGGTTGGCTGGCCTGCAAGCCCGTCGCTTTCACAACTTGGCTGGCTGAGGTATTTTGCTGTGTAGTTGCTCGCTGTGTCAGCGGGGCGGAAGAATACCTGAGGGAAAGAGGGTCGTCAAGGCCTGAATTGTGAAAAACTACACGAGTTTTCAAAACTCGTCCTTTTTCCCCGTGAATCAAACGGGGCTGCGCGAACAGCCCCGTCAAAACTCGCCTTGATGTTCGTCCGCTACAGGGAACTGCGCCCTTGCAGCGCACGGCTGAGTGTGACCGCATCCACATACTCGATGTCGCCGCCTACGGGCAACCCGCGTGCCAGCCGCGTCAGCTTCACCGGCTTCCCCGTCAGCTCGCGCTGGATGTACAGCGCCGTTGCATCCCCTTCAAGGCCGGGGTTGGTGGCGATGATGATTTCCAGCACCTCGCCCTGCTCCACCCGTTTGACCAGCTCGCGGATTCGCAAATCGTCCGGGCCGATCCCGTTCACGGGCGAAATCGCGCCGTGCAACACATGGTATAGCCCCTCGAAGCTACCCGTGCGTTCAATCGCCAGCACATCCAGCGGTTCTTCCACCACCGCGATTTGATGATGGTCGCGGCGCGGGTCTTCGCAAATCGGGCAAGGGTCATCCACCGTGATATTGAAGCATGTCGAGCAGAACTTCGTCCGCGTCTTGAGATCGCGCAGCGCGTCGCCCAGCTTCACGCTCACTTCGTCCGGCGCACGCAGCAAATAATACGTCAGGCGCGAGGCCGTCTTTGGCCCCACCCCCGGCAGCCGCGAAAAAGCGTCTATTAACTGCGTGACGGGTTCGGGAATCGCTTTGCTCATCGTGTGTTCGTCAGCCGCCCATCAACCCACTCAGCAGCGGGTTATCGCCCAGACCGCCGGTGATGCCTTCCATGCGCTTTGCAGCCAACGCCTGACTCTGCTCCACTGCCTGATTCACGCCCAGCACCAGCAGTTCTTGCAGATCGGTCAGCCATTCTTCATCGTTGGTGTCAATCATCTCTTTGTTGATGCTGATGGACTGCACGCGCTGATGCCCGCTGATGACAATTTTGACCGCGCCGCCGCCAATCGAAACTTCGACTGATTCGGTTTCTAGCGCCTGCTGCGCGGTTGCCATATCTTCCTGCATCTTCTGAAACTGGCGCATCAATCCGCCCATGCCACCCTGCATCCCACCCGGCAGCCCGCCGCCGCTGCCAAACCCACCGCCGCGTCGTTTCGACATGCTCATTGCTCCTCTTGATCTTTCGCTAATGAATTTCGTTGTTCTGTCGGGCTGATTTTAGCACCCAACTGCGCCGCTTCAGAAAAGAGCGCATCGTTTGGATCATACGGAATTTCCACCGCGCCGTCCTGCCCACTCCCCATTTCACCCGGCGGCACCAGCAGCACCTTCACCAGCAGCGGCACTTTATGCACGGCACTTAAGCCCCATTCCACAAAGCGCAGTTTTTCAATCGGGGTCTGGATGCGGTCATAGTAAAAATGGTTATCCGTGACCAGATAGACCACGTTGCCTTCCACCCGCAGCGGATGGAAATACTGCACCAGATCAGGCGCGGTGGCGTTCTTGCTTCCCAGCACGCGAAGCAACGTCATCCACTTTTCGCGGATTACACCCACTTCCACCACGGGCGGCGTACCGGGGGGCAACGCCTCCACCGGCGCGGCGGACATCGGCATTGGCGCGTTCGGGGAAGGCGCCGATGCAGACGCAGCCACCATGACCGGCGCCACATCCTCGCTCAGGCTTTCCAGAAACGCCAGTTCCAGCGCCAGTTGCGGTTGCCAACCGCCTTTATAGGCCATGATCGCCTCGTTAAAAGCGCGAATCGCCTTTAACAGCCGCCCGCGCCCGATCAGCGCCGCCTGTTCTTCGTACAGCGATTGATCTTCGCGGGAAGCCTCCACCAGATCAGAACTGGCGGTTTGCGTCAGCAGCACCGAGCGCAAATGCTCCACCGTTTGCATCCCGAACTGACGCGGATCAGAACCGCTGTCCACCGTCGCCGCGATCAGATGCAACCCGGAAGGGGCATCGGCAGCCACCAGCGCATTCACAAGGTCTTTCACCGCCGCCATATTCGCCGTGCCGAGGACGCGCTGCACCGTATCCAGCGTAATCACCTCGTCGGGATCAGACACAATCTGGTCGAGCAGGCTGATGCTGTCGCGCACGCTGCCTGTCCCCTGCCGCGCCACCAGTTCCAGCGCACCCCGTTCGATGTGCAGCCCTTCTTCCGCCGCGATCTGTCCCAGCCGATCCGCCACCTCCTGCACCGACACGCGCCGGAACTCGAAGGGCAGGCAACGGCTTTTGATGGTCTGCGGAACCTTGTCAATCTCGGTGGTCGCCAGAATGAAAATGGCGTGGGCGGGGGGTTCTTCCAGCGTCTTGAGCAGCGCGTCGAAGGCGCTACCGCTGAAACGGTGTACTTCGTCAATAATGTACACTTTGTACTGGCCTTCGCCGGGAGCAAAAGCGATTTTGTCGCGCAGGTCGCGCACATCGTCCACACTGGTATGCGAGGCGGCGTCAATCTCGATCAGGTCGAGATAACGCCCTTCGTTCACCGCGACACAGGCCGAACACACGTTACAGGGTTTGACATCCGCGTTCGGGTCGAGGCAGTTGAGCGCCTTCGCCAGCAACCGCGCCGAAGTCGTCTTGCCCGTTCCGCGTGGGCCGCTGAACAGGTAAGCGTGGCGGATGCGTCCGGTCTTAAGCGAGTTCCGCAGCGCACGGGTGATATGTTCTTGACCGATCATGTCGTCGAACGACATCGGTCGCCATTTGAGATACAGGGCTTGCTTGGGCAACAGATATACCCTCCAGCGGCGAGTTTAGCATTGATATGAGGGGCAAGCAATATGGGGACTATCCCAGAAGGCCGTCCCCATCGCCATCCATAAACTCGGACAAAATGCCATCTTCATCCTGTTCCCCGCTGCGCTGGCGGCGGCGGCGCAATTCGCCCGATGCGCCGGCGGGCATGTCTGGCGGCGGTAAAGGTCTTGACGGCGCGGGGGGAATCGGCGCGGACGGGTTTTCGCGGCGGCGTGCCACAGCCGCGTCAAAGTCTAACGACTGCGCCTGTGCCCGCAAATCACGACTGGACGGCAGCGGCGCGGTGCGGCGTCTATCCAGCGGTGTCTCCTCGGTCTGCGACTCGCTCACCACGCGCACCGCCATCATCCCCAACCCGAAGATGCTCATGCGCAGCACCCGCACCACCAGAAACCCCGCCAGAATAATCAGGAAACCGACCACCACCGCGATTCCGCAAATGCTTACCCAGACCGATCCCGTATCTGCGCTCATTGTCGTCAACCTTCTCCATTGACCAGACCCCTGCGGCTTGCTTGCACCCCGCCGTGCAAACGCTTTCGTCGGTGTCGCAACCCGTTCACTTTATTTTAGCACAAATGGGCGAAGTGCCACATTTCGTACAGAGTGTATGATTTTTTTCGGCAATTTGGTCAGGTATGGTCTATGATCGGCATCGGCGGCGGTTCTATAATGACCATACTCTTTACTGAATCAGGTGACATTATGCTCCGCACCCGCAACCGCATTTCCCAATCCGTCCAGAGTTTGCGTCCGTCCGGCATCCGCCGCTTTTTCGACATCGCCGCCACGATGGAAGATGTCGTCACGCTCGGCATTGGCGAACCGGATTTCGTCACCCCGCGCCACATCATTGATAGCGGCATCGATTCGCTGCTACAAGGCAAGACAGCCTATACCTCCAACTCCGGCACAATTGAACTGCGGCGGGCGATTTCGGCCTACATCGAACGGCTACACGGCATCCATTACAACCCCGACAATCAGATTCTCGTCACGGTGGGCGTGAGCGAGGCCATGTTCCTCGCCCTGCGTGCCATCCTCGACCCCGGTGATGAGGTACTCGTCCCCGAACCGTGTTTCGTCGCCAATGCCGCCGCCGTCGAGATGGCGGGCGGTGTGCCAGTGCATGTGGATACGTTCGTGCAGGACGACTTTCAGGTGACGGGCGCGATGCTCGAAGCCGCTGTCACCCCGCGCACCAAAGCCATCCTCATCAACTACCCGAACAACCCCACCGGCGCGTACCTCAGCCGCGAACGGATGCTCGAAATCGCTGCCGTTGCCGAGAAGTATGACCTGCTAGTGCTGTCGGACGAAATCTACGAACGGCTGGTGTACGGCGTAGACCCGATCAGCTTCGCCTCACTGCCCGGTATGTACGACCGTACCATCACCATGAGTGGCATGAGCAAATCGTTCGCTATGACCGGCTGGCGCATCGGCTATGTGTGTACCAGTACCGAGATCATGGAGGCTATCCGCAAACTGCACCAGTATTTGATTATGTCCGCCCCCACCATCGGGCAAATGGCCGCGCTGGAAGCCTTGACCAACGGCGAGGCGGATGTGAAGATGATGCACGATGAATACGATGCGCGGCGGCGGATCATTGTGGATGGCTTCCGCAGTCTGGGGCTGTCGTGCTTCGAGCCACGCGGCGCGTTCTATGCCTTCCCCAACATCACCGTCACCGGCATGACCGACGAGGAATTTTGCGAACACCTGCTGCACGAGGAGCGAGTGGCTGTCGTACCGGGCAGCGCCTTCGGGCGCAGTGGCACCGGTTTCGTGCGTGCCTGCTACGCCACCAGCCGCGACAAAATCGAAATCGCGCTGGAGCGCATGGGACGCTTCATGCTGCGGCACGGCTAACCGCTACGCCATCCCCATCCATAAACTGAACTGCAACAGGGCGAAATCTATTCGCCCTGTTGCGCGTAAAAACCAGCCCGCCCCGCAATCGCTTGGGTGCATAAGGAGGATGAGGGGAACTGCCCCAAAACCCGAATGAACCTTTTGCTATCTATGCCTGACGTTCATTGTTCAACATGGTATGATGAATTGAGTAAAGTGCGCTTGTTC
This sequence comes from uncultured Chloroflexota bacterium, assembly GCA_903864435.1. GTDB lineage: Bacteria > Chloroflexota > Anaerolineae > Aggregatilineales > Phototrophicaceae > CFX2. The sequence goes on from CAIPFY010000337.1 coordinate 5,381, forward strand.
TGGTTACGATTAGGACACATTTGGACATGCCGGGCATACTCCTTGCTGTTGCGACATTGGACGTAGCGCACTCCCTACGAGAATTCGTGGAACGTGAGGGTTCTCATCGCGTCCATACTGCCGACAACATCCCCGCGTGTCTCGTGCAGATCGAACAGGCCGCCCCGCCAGACCTCGTGGTGCTGGACGCGAAACTCCCCGGCGGCAACCCGCTGGAAACCTGCGCCCATATCGCCCGGTTGGGTATTCCCGTCTTGATGATCGCCGCTCCTGAACAGGTGGACGCCGCCTATGCAGCCGACGCCGAGGATGTTCTCGCCGGGACGCTATCGCCGGTCATCCTGCACCAAAAAGTGCAGCGCATCCTCGAAACCGCCACCCTGCGCAGCCAAGCCAAACGGGATTACTGGTACCGTTCAATCGTCGAAACGGATGTGGTGGGCATTTTCCGCACCAGTCCGGACGGGCGCTTTCTGTACGCGAATCCCGGCCTCGTCAAAATACTGGGCTACAGCAGCGAACAGGACTTGATGAAACTGGACATCGCCCGTGATGTTTATCTGAATCCGCAAGATCGGGTGCGCTTGATCCGGGACGAACTCAGCGTCGAAAACTACATCCCGTCCAGCGTCATACTCAAGCGCAACAACGGCACGCCGATTCCGGTCATCATGAGCATCCGGTCAATTCTCGACGAGTCCGGCAATATCCAGCACTTTGAAGGCTTCGTGACCGACAACAGCCGCCGCCGACAGGCCGAAGATGAGGCACAAAGCGAACGCCAGTTTTCGGAAACGCTGCGCGAAGTCACCACCTTGCTGAACACGTCGCTAGATACGGAAACGGTGCTGGAACACATCGTCACCGGTGTGGGGCGGCTGCTGCCGCTGGATATCGTTTCGATCATGCTGATCGAACAGGACGAAGCCTATGTCGTGCGCCAGCATGGTATGGAACACTATATCAACGTGCCTGAGATGATGCAGTGCCGCTATCCGATTCAAGACATCCCCATCTTCAAGCGCATTGTAGACACTCGCAAAGCACGGGTCATCAGCCACACTCAAAGCGATCCCGATTGGTTGAATCTGCAATCAACGACATGGAGCCAATCGTATATCGGCCTGCCGATTGTCGTCCGCAACACGGTCATCGGCCTGCTGAATCTGGACAGCACCACACCGGGCGCGTTTAGCGAAGCCGATGCCGAACGGATGCAAGCCTTTGCCGATCAAGCAGCGGTCGCGCTGGACAATGCCCGGAGCGTACAGGAACTCCGCGCCGAAATCACCGAACGTATCCGGGCACAGTATGCCGAACACCGCGAACGGTTGATGGCCGAAGCCCTACGCGATACAGCGGCAGCCCTGACTAGCACGCTGGATACGAACGAGGTTTTCGCCCGCATTCTGGAGTATATAGGCAAGGTGCTGCCGCATGACGGCGCTTCGATCCTTCTGGAGCAGAACGGAAAACTGGAACTGGCGCAGCAATGGGGGTTGGCGGAACGCAGCGCCAACTGGTCAGAAGAAACCATCAACCGAGAGATTACCGGCATCCCTGAATTCTATCTGGTCATGGAACGCCCCATGCCGGTTGTCATACCGGACACCTTGACCAACCCGTACTGGGTTCCAATTGCCGAAACCAGCTGGATACGCTCCCATATCGGTGCGCCCATCATCATCCGGGGCAAAACCATCGGCCTATTGAACTTGGACAGCGCCACCCCCAACACCTTCAACGAGGCCGATGCCCAACATCTGCAAGCCTTCGTGAATCAGGCCGCCATCGCCATCGAAAATGCCCGAACAGTCGAACAACTGCGTGCCGAAATCGCCGAACGCCAGCGGGCAGAAGCGGCGGAACGCGAACAGCGGCAACTGGCCGAAGCCCTGCGCGAAGCGACGACCATTATCAACAGCAACCTGCAACTCGACAACGTGCTAACGCGCATTCTGGAAACGCTCAACCGCGTCATGCCGGTGGAATTGTGTAGCATTCTGCTCATCGAAAATGGGGTCGCCCACAGCGCCCAGTCGATGGGGTATGAAAAGCACGGGCAGCAGCAGATGATTGACAATCTCCTCCTGCCTGTGAATGAAACTGCTAATTTACGGCAGATGTTGACCACCCGCCAACCGATGGTCATCCCGGATACGCGCAACTACCCCGGTTGGGTGGACATCCAGCAAGACCGCTGGGTTCGTTCCACCGCCTGCGCCCCGATCATTGTGAACGAGGCGGTCATCGGTTTCCTAAACATAGACAACAGCCAACCGAACGCTTTCACACAGGCCGATGCCGAACGCCTGCAAGCCTTCGCCAATCAGGTTGGCATTGCCATCGAAAATGCCCGCCTGTACGAATCCATTCAGCAGCACAACCGCCAGTTGGAAGCCCGCGTCGCCGCCCGCACCGCCGAACTGGAACAAAAACGTGCAGAGTTGGTCGCCATTCTGAACTCGATCAAAGAAGGCGTGGTCGGTACCATCTTCGTCCCCGGAACACACGAAATAGCCGAGATGCATATCAATACCACACTTATCGAGATGTTTGGATACAGCGTGGACGAATGGCGTACTTACAAGACGCTCCCAGACAACGTATCGCAAGGCAAGTTCGAGGAGGATCTCCCGACTGCTCATGATACGGCGGATGAAAAAGGCGTGTACGAAATTATTCGTCAGGCACAGCGCAAAGACAAATCCAGCTTTGAGGTAGCCATCACCGTGACCAGCATCTGCAACAGCGCAGGACAGCAGATTGGTCGGGTCACGGTCTACCGCAACGTCAGTCAAGAGCGCGAGTTGCAAGCGCGGCAGGCGCGGTTTGTGGCCGCCGCCGCCCACGAACTCCGCAGCCCGTTGACCGCCTTCAAAACCCGCCTCGATCTGGCGCACCGCAAACCGCAGGACATGGAACGCCACCTGAAACTTCTGGACGAAACCGCGAACCAGATGGAACGGCTGGTGAACGATTTGCTCAATCAAGCTCGTTTTGAACACGGTTTAATCGAACTGCATCCAGAACAGATCAAACTCCAGTCGTTCATCGAACATGTGATCCTCATGCAGCAGCCCATCGCCGAGAAGAAAAACATCACCCTGCAAGCGGATATCATCTCGCAGCCCGTTTATCTGATGGCCGACCGGGATCGGCTGAATCAAGTGTTGACGAACCTGATTGTCAACGCCATCACCTACACCCCTGAAAACAGCATCGTCACCGTGCGCCTGCCCCCGCCAGACAGCAACGGGGTGCTGATCCAGATCGAAGATACCGGCACAGGCATCGCCCCCGAACATCTGGCGAGCATCTTCGAGCCGTTCTACCGCATCCGCAAAGTCGGTCAGGGCATGGGCTTGGGCTTGAGCATCGCCCGCGAAATTGTGGAACTGCACGGCGGCACGATCAGCGTAGACAGCGAAATCGGGCGCGGCACCCGCTTCAACCTGCGGTTCAATCCCTAGCAGCGAACAGCCCTCGTTCACCGTTCACGAATGCTCATCTTCATGAGTCTTATCGTAACGCCAATATTCATAACGGATCGTTATAATCTCCCCGCAATTTGCCGTCCTGTATTTTTAGGAAAGCATATGCCATGCTTGAATTGCTGATCGCAGCACCGTCAACGAACATCGAAGCACTACTCAAGCAACACGCCGAACAGGATCACTATCGTCTATACGGTGTAAACACAGTAAGCGATTGCATTCAAGCCGCCAATCAGCTCTTTGACAGCCTCTCCGCCGCCATCGTCGCGGATGACCTGAATGGCGCTGACGTTTACGAAGCCGTCACCCACCTTCACCAGATGGGCATCCCCGTCATCATGATTGCCCCGCCTGAACGCACCACCGCCGCCTATGCAGCTGGCGCGGATGATGTTCTCACATGGCCGCAGTCGCCGCTGCTGATCGAACGCCGCCTGCACAACCTGCTCGAAACCCGTGATCTGCGTGCCAACGCGGTACGGGACAGTTGGTATCGTGGCCTTGTAGAGAATGACCTGATCGGGATTATTCGTACCAACATGGAGGGGCAATTTTTATTCGCCAATCGCGGCATCGCCCGGATGCTGGGTTACGATAGTGAACTGGATTTGCTCCGGCTGAACATCGCCCGCGACTTTTATGTGAACGCGGATGATCGCCGCCAAATCATACAAGACATGATGAATGTGAGCGCGGATGATCGCCGCCATTTCACGCAAGAACTGATGAACAACCGCGCAATGATGAGCCGCGATGTCCTGTTCAAACGCAAAGACGGTTCCACGCTCCCCGTCACCATCAGCGTGCATCCTCATTTCAACCCGGACGGCAGCATCCGGCATTTTGACGTGGTGATTATTGACAATAACCAGCGTTATCAGGCTCAGGTAGCCGAACGGAATGCCCGGCAATTCGCGGACACGCTGCGCGAAGTGATTAACACGCTCAACACCTCGCTCGAAATAGAGGATGTGCTGGACAAAATCATCATGGGCGTGAGCCTCCTGCTACCGGGCGTGTCCGTGGCGATTATCCAGATCACAGGCGAAGAATGGCAGCTCACCCGTCAGTATGGCATACCTAACCAGACCGACGATTCCGCCTCGCAGAACCTGCGCCGTTCCCTGCACACCCGCCCCGGCCTGAAGCGAATCGCGGAGAGCGCCAGAGCCGCCGTCATCAGTCACACCCGAACCCATCCCGACTGGATCAAAAACCCGGACTCGGACTGGATTGAATCCTACATCGGTCTGCCGATTATCTCGCATGAGCGCGTCATCGGCATCATGAACCTGAATAGCAGCACCCCCGGCAGCCTCACCGGGGAGATTGCCGCCCGCATACAAACGTTCGCCGATCAGGCGGCTATCGCGCTGGACAATGCCTATACCGTGCGCCAGCTTCGTGCGGAAATTGAGGAACGCCAACGCGCCGAAGCCGCCGAACGCGAACAGCGCCAACTGGCGGAAGCCCTGCGTGAAGCTGCCACCATCATCAGCAGCCACCTGAACCTCAACGAAGTGCTGGATCGCATCATGGACATGCTGACCCGCATCATGCCGCTGGATGTCGTCAATATCATGCTGATTGAGAACGGCTATGCCCGCAGCGTCCGTTCAATAGGCTATGACCGGTATGGGGTGGCGGAAGAAGTTGCAGCACTCGCGTTACCCGTGCAAGACACCGCCAACATGCGCGAGATGGTCGAAACTCACCGCCCCTACGTCATTCCTGATACACACCAGTATGCCGGATGGGTGGACACGCGAGTAGATTACTGGATTCGCTCGATCGCCTCTGCGCCAATCCTTGTCCACAATGAAGTAATTGGCTTTCTCGTCATAGACAGCAACCAACCGGGCGCTTTCACACAGGCCGATGCCGAACGCCTGCAAGCCTTCGCCAATCAGGTCGGAATTGCCATCGAGAACGCCCGCCTGTACGAAGCCGTTCAGCAGCACAACCGCGAACTGGAAGCCCGCGTTGCCGAGCGCACGGTTGAACTGGAACAAAAGCGTGCAGAGTTGGTCGCCATTTTGGACTCGATTCAGGAAGGCGTGGTCGGCACGATCTTTGTCCCCGGAACGCGAGAAGTCGCCGAACGGCATGTCAACACCACGCTCGTCAAAATGTTCGGGTACAGTGCAGACGAATGGGATGTTCACAAACTGCGTGTAGATGAGATGTCGTTGGAAGAATTCGAGAAAGCACTCCAGAATGTTCGGGATACAGCACATCAAAAAGGCGCATACCAGAATATCCATCAGTTCCGCCACAAAGACGGCTCTACGTTTGAAGCATCTGCCACCTTAACCAGCATTAACAACAGCGCCGGCCATCTGATCGGATCGGTCACGGTCTACCGCGATGTCAGTCAGGAGCGCGAGTTGCAAGCGCGGCAGGCGCGGTTCGTGGCCGCCGCCGCCCACGAACTCCGCAACCCGCTGACCGCCTTCAAAACCCGCCTCGATCTGGCCCGGCGCAAGCCGCAGGACATGGAACGCCATCTGAACCTCTTGACCGAAGTCTCGAACCGCATGGAGCGCCTCGTCACCGACCTGCTCAACCAGAATCGCTTTGAGCGCGGCGTGATCGAAATCCAGCCTGTCGCCATCGAACTACAGCCCTTGCTTGGGAAAATACAGGAACTCCTCGCGCCGGAAGCCGACCTCAAGCAAATCGCGCTGCAAACGGATCTGCCGCCCGAACCGCTTGTGGTGCTGGGGGACGCGGATCGCCTGCATCAGGTCATCACCAACCTCACCGTGAACGCCATCGCCTACAGCCCGGAGCGCAGCGCCGTCACCCTGCGCCTGCGCCGTGTGGACGACGGGCAGGTACTCGTTCAGGTGGAGGACACCGGCACGGGCATTGCCCCCGAACACCTGCCGCACCTGTTCGAGCCGTTCTACCGCATTCGCAAAGTCGGTCAGGGCATGGGCTTAGGCTTGAGCATCGCCCGCGAAATTGTGGAACTGCACGGCGGCACGATCAGCGCCGACAGCGAAATCGGGCGCGGCACCTGCTTCAATGTGCGGCTGCCGGTTGCCCCGCAATGACCCCGCGCCCCCCGAATGTCTGAGGGGCGCAGTGTCGTGATCTATCAGAAAGCGCCTCAAGTCCGATTCCCGATACCCCTGTAACCCGAACTTTATACGCAATATTGCGTCACGGTAGTATTGTGAACTATAATCTTTGGTGGGGAGGAGAAATACTGGGACATGGCAAAATGCTAGAATTGTTGATCGCCACAACCGATCGAGATGTGGTGTCCGGGCTGTGCGAATCGCTCGGTCAAGAAGGCACCCGCTTCCATTTTGCCGATACCACTGCGGACTGCTTCCAAACGGCGGCAGAGATGGGCAGCACGCTTTCCATAGCCCTCATTAGTTCCAACCTCCCCGGCGGCGGCCCGCTCGAAGCCTGCACCACGCTCAACCAGATGGGCATCCCCGTTCTGGTGATCGCTACGCCCGAACAGGTAGACGCCGCCTACGCAGCCGGCGCGGATGATGTTCTCACATGGCCGCAGCACCCGACCATCATCGCCCGCAGGGTGCAGGGTATCCTTGAAACCCGCGACCTGCGTGCCCAGACCAAACGCGACAACTGGTATCACTCGATGGTGGACAATAGCGTAGCCGGCATTTTCCGCACCAGCCTAAGCGGGCAAGTCTTGTTCGTGAACAACCGTCTGGCAATCATGATGGGCTACGACAGCGAACTCGACCTTATGAAACTGAGTATCGCTGACATCTACCTGAATCCGCAAGACCGTGCAAACTTGCTCCGGGAAGCCCTCAACGCCGATGACTATGTTCAGTGGGAGGGGATGCTCAAGCGCAAGGATGGCACGCCCATCCCCGTCACGATCACCATCCGCACCATTCAGAGCGAGTCCGGGCGCGTCATCTTTTTAGAAGGGTTCGTGATTGATAACAGCAAGCGTTACCGGGCGGAACAGGCCGAGCAAAGCGAACACCAATTCGCGGAAACGCTGCGCGAAGCCGCTGCTGTCATCAACAGCAACCTGAATCTGGATGAAGTGTTAGATCGCATCATGGACATGCTCAACCGCGTCATGCCGCTGGATGTGGTCAACATCCTGCTCATTGAGGACGGAATCGCCCGCAGCGTCCGTTCACACGGCTATGAGCAACATGGGATCGCGGAGGAAATCAAACAGATCGCCCTGCCGGTGCAGGACATCCCCAACATGCGCGAGATGATGACCACCCGTCAACCGCTGGTGATCCCGGATACACGCCAGTATCCCGGATGGGTCACGATCCCGGAGATTCAATGGATTCGCTCTAATGCGATGGCCCCCATCACCACTGATAACCACCTCATCGGGTTCTTAGATGTGAACAGCATCACCCCCAACACATTTAACAAGTCGCATGGCGAACGGCTGCAAGCCTTCGCCAACCAAGCTGCGATTGCCATCGAGAATGCCCGCCTGTACGAAGCTGTTCAGCAGCACAACCGCGAATTGGAAGCCCACGTTACCGAGCGCACTGCCGAACTGGAACAGAAACGCGCAGAACTGGTCGCCATTCTGAACTCCATCCAGGAAGGTGTGGTCGGCAGCATCTTCATCCCCGGAACAAAGGTCGTAGCCGAACGGCATATCAACACCACAGTCGTCAAAATGTTCGGCTACAGCGAAGACGAATGGGATGTTCGTAAGCTACGCCCCGATGATATAGCGCCAGAAGAATTTGATCGGTTGCTCCAGTATGGTCGTGATACGGCGAATCAAGAAGGGGAGTATCATACGATTCAGAAGGCGCAGCACAAGAATGGGACTGTGTTTGAGGTCTCCATCACCGGAACCAGCATCCGCACCAATGATGGCGAACCGATTGGGCGCGTCACGGTCTACCGCGATGTGAGCAAAGAGCGCGAATTGGAAGCACGGCAGGCGCGGTTCGTGGCTGCTGCTGCCCACGAACTGCGTAACCCGCTGACGGCCTTCAAAACCCGCCTCGATCTGGCACAGCGCAAGCCGCAGGACATGGAACGCCACCTGAAACTTCTGCGTGATACATCGAACCACATGGAGCGCCTCGTCACTGACCTGCTCAACCAGAATCGCTTTGAGCGCGGCGTGATCGAAATCCAGCCCGCCCCCGTCGAATTACAACCCCTGCTTCAGCAGGTGCAAATATTCCTCATGCCGGAAGCCGAGCGCAAACCGATCACGCTGCAAGCTGACCTGCCGCCCGAACCGCTTGTGGTGATGGGGGACGCGGATCGCCTGCATCAGGTCATCACCAACCTCACCGTGAACGCCATCGCCTACAGCCCTGAGCGCA
>CAIPFY010000338.1 GCA_903864435.1 uncultured Chloroflexota bacterium
GGCATCAATCGTCTTGCTGTCCGGGTCAAGGACATCAATCAGACGCTTGTGGGTGCGAATCTCGAAATGCTCCTGCGAGTCCTTATCAATGAACGGACTGCGGCGCACTGTGAAGCGCTCGATCCGCGTAGGCAGGGGAACCGGCCCTACGACGCGAGCGCCAGTGCGCTCTGCCGTTTCGACAATCCGCAGCACGGATTGATCGAGGACGCGGTGATCATACGCTTTCAACCAAATACGGATTTTGTTCTTAACCATTGTCGCCTCATTCGGCCCGGTTGGTGCGGGAAGACGGCCTTGCTGACCGCCTCCCCGTATTGCAACCGTTTTACTGGCCGCGTGTGATATTAGATAACTTCGGTGATAACGCCTGCGCCGACGGTCAGACCGCCTTCACGGATGGCGAACTTGGAACCCTTTTCGAGGGCAACCGGCATAATCAGTTCGACCATCAGGTTCACGTTGTCACCGGGCATAACCATTTCCACGCCTTCCGGCAGGGTGATGGTTCCGGTCACATCCATCGTGCGGATGTAGAACTGAGGACGGTAGCCGTTCAAGAACGCCTTGTGGCGGCCACCCTCTTCCTTCTTCAGCACGTACACTTCGCACATAAACTTCTTGTGCGGCTTGATGCTCCCCGTTGCGGCAAGCACCATACCACGTTCGACCTGTTCACGGGTGATACCGCGCAGCAGAATGCCGGCATTGTCGCCCGCCTGCGCCGAATCCAGTTCCTTGTGGAACATTTCGATGCCGGTCACGATGGTCTTCATGCTTTCTTCGCGCAGGCCGATGATTTCAATTTCCTCGCCCTTCTTCAGTGAACCGCGCTCCACACGACCGGTCACGACGGTGCCACGACCCTTGATCGAGAACACGTCTTCCACTGGCATCAGGAACTTCTTGGCGGTGTCACGAACGGGGGTGGGGATCCACGCATCAACCGCATCCATCAGCTTCAGGATAGGCTCATATTCCGGCGCTTTCGGGTCTTCGCTGGTCGAGTCATTGGCCTTAACCGCCGAACCACGAACAACGGGGGTATCCGCTGCGAAGTTGTAGCTGCTCAACAGTTCCGACAGTTCCAGTTCGACCAGTTCCAGCAGTTCCGGGTCGTCCATCTGGTCAATCTTGTTCAGGAAGACGACCATCGCCGGCACTTCCACCTGACGGGCAAGCAGAACGTGTTCACGGGTCTGGGGCATTGGGCCGTCTGGCGCGCTCACCACGAGGATCGCACCGTCCATCTGCGCCGCACCGGTGATCATATTCTTGATATAGTCACGATGTCCGGGGCAGTCTACGTGTGCGTAGTGGCGGGCTTCGGTTTCATATTCGACGTGACGAATGTTGATGGTGATACCACGAGCCTTTTCTTCCGGCGCGTTATCAATATCATCATACTTCATCCGCTGCGCCGCGCCCTTCAGCGCCAACACCTTGGTGATCGCCGCTGTCAGAGTGGTCTTGCCATGATCAACATGACCGATTGTGCCAATGTTGACATGGGGCTTATTACGTACAAACTTTTCTGCCATAGTGTCCTCTAATCCTTTTCTGCGACTTCCTTACACATGATCTGGATGATGTAGGGGGACGCAATGGCAACTGCGCCCCTACCGGGTTTACGTTAGCGTCCGCTCTTGATGACTTCATCCGCGATATGACTCGGTGCAGTCGCGTAGCGGTCAAACTCCATTGTGAAGTTACCGCGCCCCTGCGTCATGCTACGCAACCGCGTGGCATAACCGAACATCTCGCCCAGCGGCACAGTAGCGCGGATCGAGGTTGAATCGTCGCCGCGTGAGTCCATCCCCATGATGGTTCCACGACGGGAAGACAGATCACCCATGATCGTACCGGCGTATGTTTCCGGCACAGCCACTTCTACCTTCATGGTCGGTTCCAGCAAGACCGGCCCGGCCTTCTGAACGCCTTCCTTCAAGCACATCGAGCCTGCTACTTTGAAGGCCATTTCCGACGAGTCAACATCATGGAACGCACCATCAACCAGTTTGGCCTTCATGCCTACGACCGGATAACCGGCCAGCACGCCGCCCTGCATCGCATCCCGGATACCGTTCTGCGTGGGCTTGATGAACTCACGCGGGATTGTACCGCCGCGAATAGCATCCTCAAAAATCCAGTCCTCACCCGGCTTGAGTGTGGCACGATCTTCATCGGTCAACGGTTCAAATTCGACCACCACACGGGCATACTGCCCCGAACCACCGGTCTGACGCTTGAACGTGGTGTCAATGCGCACATGACGGGTGATGGTTTCGCGGTAAGCCACACGAGGGCGACCCACCGTAGCCTGCACACCGAATTCGCGCATCATACGATCCACGATAATTTCGAGATGCAGTTCGCCCATGCCGCGAATGGTCGTCTGACCGAGCTTGTCATCCACCTCAATCTTGAAGGTGGGGTCTTCTTCCGCCAGACGGCGCAGCGCGAGACCCATCTTGTCCTGATCGGCCTTGCTGTTCGGCTCAATCGAAAGCTCGATGACCGGTTCAGGGAAGCTGATCTTTTCCAGCACAATCGGGTTTTCGGGAGAAGCCAGCGTATCGCCGGTGAAGGTTTCCTTCAGACCGAGGATCGCGGCGATATCGCCCGCCTGCACTTCTTCCACATCTTCACGGCGATCCGCGAACATGCGGACGATACGACCGATGCGCTCTTTTTCACCCTTGCTGGTGTTGAGCAGCATCGTACCGGCCTTCACCACACCCGCGTATACGCGGAAGAAGGCGAGACGGCCTACATAGGGGTCGGTGATGATCTTAAAGACCAGCGCCGTTGTGGGTTCTTCATTGTCCGGGCCACGGCTGATATGTTCTTCCGTCTTGGGGTGCATACCCGTCACCGGAGGAATATCCAGCGGCGAAGGCAGTAAATCCACCACACGGTCGAGCATCGTCTGGACGCCCTTGTTCTTCAGCGCAGAACCGCACAGTACCGGTTGGATTTTGCCCGCGATGGTAGCGGCACGCATGGCGGCCAGCAGTTCATCATCGGTAATGGCTTCGCCCATCAGGTACTTCTCGGTCAAGAAGTCGTCGTTTTCCGCCACGCGCTCGATCATTTCCGAGCGGCGCGTTTTGGCCTGTTCGAGGTAGGCTTCAGGAATATCAACCTGCTTGATGTCGTTCCCCATGTCGCCTTCATACACCAGAAGTTTCATGGAGATGAGATCAATAATGCCGTTAAATTCCTCCCCTTCGCCGTAGGGTATCTGGATGACGATGGGCTTTCCAGCCAACCGTTCCACGATCATGTCCACACAGCGTTGGAAGTTCGCGCCCACGCGATCCATCTTGTTGACGAAGCACATACGGGGTACACCGTAAGTATTCGCTTGGCGCCACACCGTCTCCGACTGCGGTTCTACACCCGCCACACCGTCGAACACCACCACGCCGCCATCCAGCACGCGCAAGCTGCGCTGCACTTCGGCAGTGAAGTCCACATGTCCGGGGGTGTCAATCACGTTGACCTGATGACCGCGCCACGCCGCCGTTACTGCCGCAGCAGTAATGGTGATACCACGTTCCCGTTCCTGCTCCATATAGTCCGTCGTCGCCGAGCCGTCATGCACCTCACCGATCCGATGGATCATGCCGGTGTAATACAGCACACGCTCGGTCGTCGTGGTCTTGCCAGCATCAATATGTGCAATGATGCCGATATTACGGACTTTGCTCAGATCGAGCTTTTCAGATTTCTTCGCCATATCTCTCTCAAACTATCCAAATTACTTGTGTTTGGCAGCAGTCAGGGACTGCTGTGGCACGACTCACTAACGGAAATGCGCGAAAGCGCGGTTGGCCTCTGCCATACGATGCGTGTCTTCCTTCTTCTTGATGGAAGACCCCTGCCCGTTGGCCGCGTCCATCAGCTCGCTGGAGAGCTTCTCAGCCATGTTCTTGCCACCGCGTGAGCGCGAATACTCCAGCAACCAGCGCATCGCCAGCGAAGTCGCACGGATGTGCGGCACTTCCACCGGCACCTGATAGGTGGAACCACCCACGCGCATCGGCTTGACTTCCACAGCCGGAGCCACATTACGCAGCGCCTGCTCGAAGACCTCGATCGGTTCGCGCTTGGCGCGTTCCTCGATGATCTCGAAAGCACGATACATGATAGCCAGCGCAGTGCTGCGCTTGCCACCTTCCATCATGCGGTTCACAAACATCGTCACATGGACGTTGTTGTACTTCTTGTCGGCGGGAACAATCCGCTTCGGGGGTGTGTTGCGTCTGGACATGCTTCCCTCGCTCTACTTCTTCTTGCCCTTGCCCTTGCCAGCCGCCGCTTTCGCCGCCGCACCCGCCTTCGGGCGCTTGGCGCCGTACTTGCTGCGTGACTGTTCGCGGTTCTTCACGCCGTCGGTATCCAGCGTGCCACGCACGATGTGATAACGAACGCCGGGCAGGTCTTTTACACGACCGCCGCGCACCAGCACGACGCTGTGTTCCTGCAAGCTGTGGCCTTCACCGGGGATGTAGGCCGTCACTTCGATCTGATTGGTTAAGCGAACACGAGCTACCTTACGCAGCGCCGAATTCGGCTTCTTGGGGGTCATGGTCTTTACAACCGTGCAAACCCCGCGCTTCTGCGGCGCACCCTTACGGCGGCGTGTCCGCTTCTGGCTGTACGCATTGAGCGTGTACTGAAGGGCCGGTGCTTTGGACTTGCTCTTCTTGGGTTGGCGACCCTTTCGCACCAGCTGGTTAATCGTTGGCATACGTTTCTCCAGATCCCTTAAACTGTATTTGGGCAAGCAAACGGGCGATCCGCACAACAGAACGCCCGTAAACCTCTCGCCGTAGGCGAGCCACCCCAAAATTGGGACGCTTTCGCCAACCATTGCTCAGTTCAGCAGTCGCATTGCCTCAATTGTGCGAGGGTGCGTGCCGTTTTGTTGCGGCCTCGAATGTTATCATTGCGACACACTCATGTCAAGTCACACTTCACTGTCCTGCTCAGTGTGGAGAAGGCCTTTGAAGCAGTTCATGAACAGCCTTCAAAAGCTGCTCCATGCTCACCGGTTTCCCCAGAAACACGTCTGCGCCGGCCTCCGCCGCTTTGCCCGATTGAAAGCCGCCCGTCGCACCCGAACAGACGATCACGCCGATGTGTTCACCGCCCTTTTGCCGCCGCAACAGGCGCACCAGATCGTGCCCGTTCATATCCGGCAGCAGCAGGTCAAGAATCACCAGATCGGGCATATTGTCAGTCATAATGCCCAGCGCCGCAACCCCACTTTCCATCACCGTAACCAGAAACCCGGCATGTTTCAGCGCCAACTCAAAAACCCGCGCCACGCTGGCATCATCTTCTACAACCAGCACCCGCTGACCGTTGCCCGTTTGCGCGATGATTTCCTGAATGGCCGCGCCCGCCATCGTGTCGTTCGCGCCCATCGTCGGCACCACCACGAAGCGCACTTGCAGGCGCATCTGACCGATCTCCAGTTCATCACCGTGCCGCAAGCGGTACTCGATATTCGGTTCGAGCGCATGTCCATTCAACCGCGTACCGTTCACGCTGCCCAGATCACGAATCTGAATCCGTTGGTCTTTGACCAGCACCACCGCATGTTGGCGCGACACCCCCTGCGTATGCCCACCATACGCGCCCAGATCAACCGCCGGATAGACCCCTTTCGCCGAATCCCCCCGCCCGATCAGCATGGTTTCGCTCACCTGCATCTGAATCGTGGAGACTGTCCCCACAATGCGAAACTCGATCACCCACGGCAGGGAATCCTCCAGCGGGCCGGTCGTCGTGGGAGGGAGAAAGTTCTCCACATCCTGCGGGGTCAGCGGGCGGGTTTCGTTAGGTTTATGAGACGAATCAGGCATAAGCATTCCATTCTTATTCATCAATGTTATTCGGCTGGAAACCCCTACTTTTAGGTACGGGGAACTCCTTTTTAGGTTAAGTGGACGATAATCCCCGAAGGGAGGGAGAGATTTAAGTTACCTATGGCCTCTCCCGTACCTGCCCCCTTGCGGGGGTGAAGTTCACCTTGACAATGTGAGTAGCCCGTACTATCCCAACCGCACACTGA
>CAIPFY010000339.1 GCA_903864435.1 uncultured Chloroflexota bacterium
CTCCAGCTTTGGCGCACTGATGGGTGCGGCATTCATGAAGGGCGGAATGGCGCTCAAAGGTAAAAGCCAAGCCGAACTGTCCGATATTGCAACGGCAGTCCAGACGGCGCTGGAAGCGTTAATGGAGCGCGGTAAAGCGCAGTTGGGCGATAAGACCATGCTGGATGCCATGAACCCTGCGATTCTGGCGATGCGCGGTCTGATCGCCGAACAGGGCGCAGAGGTCACGCCTGCCGCGTTCTTTTCGGCGGCGGCACAGGCCGCACAGCAAGGGGCGCTGGATACACAGCAGATGCAGTCGAAAATCGGACGCGCCAGCTGGCAAGGGGAACGTTCAGCCGGCAAGATGGATCCCGGCGCACGCGCCGTCGCCATGATGTTCGCGGCAGCAGCCCGACACGCCGGTTAAGCGGTCACAGGTTGTCCGGGGTGAGCGTGGTCAGGCGCTGGCCGGCTGCGCTCACTTTTCCGTGCTGGCGCGTTTCAGGCGTTGGCGCTGGCTGAAGTAATTGAGCATGAGTACCAACAGCAGCGTGACTCCCCATGCGAACTGGCGGAAGAAATTCGCGCCGCTGTCCTCAAACAGCACCTGGTTCAACCCCGTCGAGAGCAGTTGCAAAGCCACCACCGCCAGCACCACGCCCGTCATGCGACCGAAACCGCCGGACGGATCAATGCCGCCGAGTACACAAATCATAATCGCCAACAGGACGTAGCTTTCGCCAAAATCAATCCGCGCCGCGTCAATACGCCCCAGAATGATAATGCCTGCGACGGCGGACAGTATCCCACTCAAGATATACGTGCGTAAAAGCACGCTGCGATTGTTGATGCCCGAAAAACGGGAAGCATGGGGATTTGTCCCCATCATGTAGAGGTCAAATCCGTACTTGGTGCGGCTCAAAATGAAGCTGATGATGACCGCCGCGACCAGAAAGATGAACAGCGGAATGGGCAGCGGGCCAATGCCGCCGTTACCCAGTTCGCTTAAACGCGCCTGCCCAAAGACAGCCGCCCCTTTGGTCAGCACGGTGCCAATGCCCGTGAACAGGGTCATCGTCCCCAGTGTTGCCAGAATCGGCGGAATCTTGGCATAGGCCACCAAGAACCCATTCGCCAGCCCGCACAAGAACCCCACGCCGACTCCTGCTGCAATCGCAAGCACAATGGCGAGGGTGATCGTGCCGGGAGCCGTATCCGGCGCGGCAGTCATGGCGGTCAGGACGGTGGCGGCGGTGATAGCCGTCAAATTGGCAGTCGCGTTAATGGAAAGGTCAATGCCGCCACTGAGCATGGTGAGCGCGACCGCGATGGCGAGAATGCCAATCTCGGACATCTGGCGAGCCATTGCTTCCAGATTGTTCATGGTCGGGAAGGTATCCGGGCGTGCCAGCGTGAACGCAATGAAGATGACGACCGTAATCACCAGTAAGCGCAGGATGCTGGAATCACGCGGGATCAGGCTGTCAAGGCGCGGGCGCGGCGCGGACGAATCGGTTGGCGTGGGATGGGGTTGCACAGTCGTCATAAGCCGCCTCTTAGCCCGAAGAATGTGTTAGGCGTGTGCTGCGGCGGCGCAGAGCTTGCAGCGCCGGGATGCCCACACCGATGATGATAAGAATACCGATCACTAGCCGCTGCCATTCTGTCGGAATGCCCAGCAGAACCAGATTATTGCTGATGACGGTGATGAGCAACACGCCGAGCAGCGTGCCGATGACGGTGCCGCGCCCGCCGGTGATGAGCGCCCCGCCCAAGACGACCGCCGCGATCACATCCAGTTCCGCGCCGACGATGCTGAACGGGTCGGCCTCGCGGCTGAGGATGCCGTAAACGATCCCGCCAATCCCCGCCAGCAGCCCCACGAAACCGTAGATAAAGAACTGCGTGCGCACAATGTTGAAGCCGGCACGTTCAGCCGCCTCGCGGTCGCCGCCGATGGCATAGATGGCGCGTCCTAGCATCGTGCGGCTGAGGATAAACCACACCACCAGCGCCAGAACCAGCAGGAGCGCAAAGGTAAAATGCAGGCTGGCTTCACCTCTGGCAAGCTGCACCGTAACCAAGTTCAAGCGCGACGCTTCTGCGAAGTTGGTCGTCACTTCGCTCAGGCGAATACGTTCGCTGCCGACAAAAAAGAGCAGCGCGCCGCGAAACAGGTTGAGCGTGCCGAGCGTCACGATCAGGGTGGGCAACCGGAAAATGCCGATGAACACGCCGTTGACCAGCCCTAAAGCCAGCCCGATTAAGCTGCCGAGCAAGAACGCCAGCGGAACCGAGTCTATGCCGGTATCCACAATGATGCGGGTGCTGATATAGAGCGCGGTGATGGCTACCGCCGGGAAGGACACGTCAATGCCGCCGCTAATCAGCACGATCAACGTGCCGAGCGCGAAAATGCCGAGAACGATGCAGGCCCGCAGGATGCGGAAAAGGTTCTGTACGGATAGGAACGCAGTCGGGTTGATGATCGCAATAATCGAACAGAGTGCAATCAAGATCACCAGAATGATGAATTCCTGTCGTGCAAACAAAGCTCGCCAATTCATGACATTATCCTCATACGGCCAGTTGGCGCAGCTTGGTGCTTAACGCCTGTTCATCGGTTTGCCGGGTGGTCAGGTGTTCGTCAATCCGCCCGCGCCGCATCAGCATAATGCGATTACAGGTCGCCATCAGTTCCGGGATGTCATCCGAAATGACGATGATGCCAATGCCGTGCTGTGCGAGGTCTTTGATAATCTGATGGAGTTCGTCTTTTGAACCCACATCCACGCCCACAGTCGGGCCGTTCAAAATCAAAATTTCGGGGTTGGCCGCCAGCCATTTGCTCAGAACCACGCGCTGCTGATTGCCCCCCGACAGGCTGCGCACCGGCAGAGAAACATTCTGCGTTTTGATGTGCAGGTTGTTCACCCAGTCCGCAATCCGGTTATTCACCTGCGCGGTATCAATGAAGCCCATCGAATTGAGCAGCGATTTGAGGGTGCTGGTCACAATGTTGCTGCCGATACTACGTTGCAGAAACAAGCCTTCCGTCAAGCGGTCTTCTGGGACATAACCGATGCGGTTGCGGATCGCATCCTGAATACTGCGGATGCGTGCCGGTTGCCCCTTAATCTCAATCGTCCCGCTGCGGGCGGGTGTCTCGCCAAAAAGCGCCTTCGCCAGTTCGGTGCGCCCGCTGCCCAGCAGTCCGGTGATGCCCAGAATTTCGCCGCTGTGCAGCGAGAAGTTAATATCCTCAAATGCGCCCGGCAGAGTCAAGTTTTTCACTTGCAGGAGTGGGGTTTCATCGGCGCGGGCTGATACTCGTAATAGCCTTCGCCGATCTCGCGCCCGGTCATGGCGTAACCAATCTTACGCGCATCCACCTCGGCGACAGGCATCTCTAAGACTTTTTCGCCGTTACGCATCACCACCACCCGTTCGGCAATTTCCAGCACTTCGTTCAGCTTGTGGCTGACGAATAGGATGGCGATGCCTTTGGACTGAAGGTTATGCACAATTTTGAACAGCGCGGTGACTTCTTTTTCGGTGAGCGCGGTGGTTGGCTCATCCATCACCACCAGTCGCGCATCCTGCAAAATGGCACGCGAAATGGCAATCAACTGTTTATCTGCCACGCCCAGATCGCCCACCAGCGCATCCAGCGGTAAGTCCACTTCGGTGCGTTGCAGCGCCTCACGGGCGATGGCGCGGATTTCACGCCAGTTGACAAGATGTTTACGCGCCGAAAGTTGATGGTTGAGCGCAAGGTTTTCAGCCACCGTCATATTCGGAAACAGCGCAAAGTCCTGATAGATCACCTGAATGCCAGCGCGTATCGAATCAATCGGATGGAGATGGGCGAGGGGATGATCATCAATCGTGATGCGTCCGCTGTCCGCTTGGTAGACCCCGGACATAATCTTGATGAGCGTTGATTTTCCGCAGCCATTTTCGCCGACTAAGCAGGTGATTTCACCGCTGTTGAGCGTAAGATCAACCCCTTTAAGCGCCTGCACACCAGCAAAACTCTTAACAATTTGTTCAAGCCGCAACAGCTCTGCTGCCATAAATAAAATCCAGTTGCTATGGAAAGGTTTTGAAAAGAGGCGACCAGCCCAGTGTGCTGGCCGCCCCTAATGATCGAACCGAAACCGGACGACTGCGTTTAGAAGTCGTAGTTAGCCAGATTTTCGGCGGTGACTTCAACCCACGCAGAGCCGTAGAAGGCCTTGCCGTTGTTGAGCGTCATTGAGCCGTAACCGGGGAGGTTCGGGAAACCGAAGCTGAGGAACGGGGGCAGTCCCGTGCCATCGGTCAACTGAGAGGGCATTTTGCCTTCCAGCATGGTCAGGGCGATCAGGTTGCAAGCATAACCCGCGTAAGCCGGGTCCCAGAAGCTAATCATGTCCACCGCGCCGGTGGGGATGAGATCACGGGCAATCGAGGGCAAGCTGGTGCCGACGACCACGATTTCATCCTGAAGGCCAGCTTCTTCAACGGCCTGTCCCACACCGGCGACATCCGTCGAGGCGCTACCCTGAACGCCGCGCAGGTTCGGGAACTGAACGAGCAGTTCCTGCATCTTTTCGTAAGCGACCTGCGGATCATCAAACGATTCGTTCTTGTCGCCAACCAGAGTCATATTCGGGTAGGTGGCAATCTGGTGAGCAATGGCAGAGTCCACCCATTCGTTGTGGGTCTTGGATGTCAGGCTGCCGACGAACACGGTGTATTCGCCTTCAAAGTTCATGCGTTCGGCGAGGTTATCCATCAGGTTACGACCGAAGGCGGCATTGTCAAAGGCTTCAATGTCGAAGTCAATGTTCTGCTGCGCCGACGATTCGTGAGTGATGACGACGATACCCTGTTCACGAGCGCGCTGGAGAACGGGTTCAACCGTTTCCGGCTGGAAGGGGATCACGCACAGCGAATCGACACCCTGCGCGATCAGGTCTTCGATGACCTGTACCTGCTGGGCGGCATCGGCTTCGGCAGGCCCCTGCTGGAAAGCAGTAACCGAGGGGAAGTCCTGACCGAACCAACCAATACCCTGTTCCATGCGGTCAAACCATGCGATACCGGTGATCTTGACGACGGTCGCCATCGTGTATTTGTTGGTGACTTCAAACAGCGGGCCGGGGGTGGCAGAGTCTTGCGCGGTAACTACACCAAAAATAGCAAACACGCTCAGGATGAGAAGCATACTAATCATAAACCGACGAAGCATTTTCATACCTCCAACTAAAAGTTAGGCTTTGATTTTCGGGCGCGAAAACGTTTTCGTACCCTCAAGAACATTATAACCAGATGGGCAATAAACTCGCAACGATTTTCGCAAAGTGGTTGTAACGACGGTTATACGGAGCGCCACTCATTGCGGATAATATTGGCAAACGCGGATTCCCCTACAAACCTTCGATAAGCCTGCGTGAGCTTGCGAGAAACATTGAGGCGATGGCACTAAACTGCTCTCATATCGTTCTTAACTGATGCGCCTATTCTGGTTATAATAATGATATTGAATGAATTGGACACACCCATGACCCTCATCGTCTGTTTGATCGGTGCATTCCTGTACTACACCGGACGTTTCTCGCTCGGTTCGTTTCGTACCGAAGGACGGCATGTACGCGCTGCCGGTGCGGTGCTGATGCTGCCTGCGGCGAGTATCTTCGTACTGAGCTTCATTATCGGCTTGATGTTTGCCAGCCGCGCCGACATGCTGGTAACTCTCATCGGCGCGTTGTCGCTGGTCGAGATTGCATCACTGGTGCTGGCCTCCATCGTGGCCTACATTCTCATCGCCGATCCGACCAATGCGCCGCGCCTACCCGGTATTCTGGGCGTGATTCAGGCCGAGCGCCGCGCCAATGGCGACCAACCGGTGCGCCCCCGCAATCGCACCGTGACCGTGATGCCGCGTGGAACCACAACGGTTGCCGCGCCAGCGCCCAAACCGACCAAGCAGTTTGGCAGCGTGCTATCCACCAAAGAGGCCGCCGAGTATATGAACGTGACCGAGGCCGACATTCTGCGCTGGATTGACGAGGGTAAGCTGGCGGCTGCCCGCATCAACTATATGTACAAAATCGCAAAATCGAATCTGGACGACTTGCGCGCCAACCCGCCCACTGGCTAATCAGGCTGTAGAGGAGCGCAAGCGATGGTTGCCAAAGCCTTCCCTGAAACGGATTTATCTGCCCTCCGGGATGAGGTCGCGGATTTTTTCGCGTCCAGCCCTAGCGCCCAAGAGATTGTGGACTTCCGGCTATCGGAATCGTCGGAGCATTTCATCAGTGCCTTGTTGGATGCCAATCGTACTCGCGGACTCATGCCCGATGAGCAAATTGTGTTGGATGAATATACGCGGATCGAACGGTTGGTACAGGCCATCAAGGTTCGTGCGTTTGCTGCTTAATTCCATTGTGCAGGTCGTCTCGCTGCACAAATTTCACAGGAGTTTTCCCGCATGAACCGTATCGCGCTGGTGACAGGTGCGAATCGTGGCGTTGGGCTGGAGGTGTGCCGACAGCTCGCGCTGCTGGGCATGGAGGTCATCCTCGCCAGCCGTGATGCCGAGAAAGGCCGTGCGGCGGCGGCGCAACTGGCGGCGAACGGGGTGCGCGTGGAGCCGATGCAACTCGATGTGCGCGACGAGGCCAGCATCGCCCGTTTGCACGCGGACATCCTCAGCCGTTACGGGCGGCTGGATGTGCTGGTGAATAACGCGGCAGTCATGCCAGATTCGGGCATTCGCCTGCTGGACATCCCCCCCGACATGATGCGCGGCTCGTGGGATACCAACACCTTCGGCCCGCTGCGCCTGTGCCAGACCTTCATCCCCCTGATGCTCCAGCACAACTACGGGCGGGTGATTAATGTCTCCTCGCAAAAGGGGCAGATGGAAAGCATGGCGGGCGGCAGTGGCGCGTATCGCGTGTCGAAGGCGGCGCTGAACGCGGTCACGGCGGTGCTGGCTGCCGAAGTACAGGGGACGAACGTCAAAGTGAACAGCATGAGTCCCGGTTGGGTGCGGACGGATATGGGCGGGCCAAACGCCACCGGAAGCGTGGAAGAAGGCGCGGACACGGTGATCTGGCTGGCGACGCTGCCGGATGACGGCCCTTCGGGTGGGTTCTTCAAGAAGCGCCAGCGCCTCGCGTGGTGATAAAGAATAGGATGGCGAACGATGTCTAAGGGTGATCGGATTAACGCTGACAAGAGTGAAGGCCGCCGTCTGGTGGCAGCCCTTGCCAGTGAAAGCCACCAGCGCGGGGATTATGTCGGCTGGTTCGAGACGCTGTATGCCCGTGCCGAGCATCCCGACCACATCCCATGGGCGGATATGCAGCCTAACCCCCATCTGGTCGAATGGGCGGCGCGGACGGCTTTCGATGGGCGCGGTTTGAGCGCGGTCACAATCGGCTGCGGGTTGGGCGACGATGCCGAATTTTTGGCGGCTTCCGGCTGTGAGGTGACGGCCTTCGACATTTCGCCCAGCGCGATTGGATGGTGCCAGCGCCGTTTCCCGACCAGCACTGTGCGCTATATGACCGCCGATTTGCTGGCGCTGCCGCAGGACTGGCAGTTCGACCGGGTGGTGGAGATTTACACGGTGCAGGCGCTCCCGCTGGCGCTACGCAGCGCCGCCATCCATGCGGTGGCGCGGCTGGTCAAGCCAGAAGGTCGTTTGCTGGCGATTGGGCGGCTGGCTGAATCGCCGGACGAACAGGTGAGTATGCCCTGGCCGCTGACCCGCGAAGAAATCCGCGAGTACGAAGCAACCGGCCTGCGCGAAATCGGCTTTGAACCGCTGCATGATGCCGAAGGGGTACACCGCTTCTGCGCCGAATACGTGCGCTGAAGGGGTGTGAATACTGCGGCGGTTATTGCGCCCCTTCGCCACTTGGGAGAAGGGGATGGGGGATGAGGGCGCGTGGGCGATGTCGTTATCGGAATAAGCGCCACCGCCCCGCTACGTTCTGTTACGCTTTGCCCCCGGCGCGGCGCACGAACTCATCGAACAGGTACAACGAGTCATGCGGCCCCGGCGCGGCTTCGGGGTGGTACTGCACGCTGAACGCGCCTAAATCCACATGGCGCAGCCCTTCCACCGTCTGATCGTTCAAATTGATGTGCGTGATCTCCGCGCCGTGCAGGTCGCTATCCGGCGTGACCGCGAAGCCGTGATTGTGGCTGCTGATCTCCACAATGCCCGTTAGCTTGTTCATCACGGGTTGGTTGCCGCCGCGATGCCCGAAGCGCATCTTCTCAGTTTTGCCGCCTAGCGCGAGGCCGAGCAGTTGGTGGCCTAAGCAGATACCGAACACCGGAACCTTGCCGAGAAGATGACGAATATTCTCAATCGCGTAGGTGACGGCGGCGGGGTCGCCGGGGCCGTTGCTCAGAAACACGCCCGCCGGACGCATCGCCAGCACGTCGGCGGCGGGGGTACTCGCCGGCACGACAGTCACGCGCAAGCCACGATCGGTCAGCATTCGCAAAATGTTGCGCTTGATGCCGTAGTCATAGGCCACGATCAGCGGGCCAGCCGGGTTGTAGGCATGGTCGCGGTACCACTGCGGGTCGCTGCGTTCCGTCCAGTGATAAATCTCGGAGCAGGTCACATCATCCACCAGGTTCCAGCCGGACATATCCGGCGACTGACGGGCGATTTCCACCAGCGCGGCGCTGTCCTCGGCGGCGGGGCCGTGCGCGATGGCGGCACGCATCACGCCTGCGCTGCGGATGTGGCGCACCAGTGCCCGCGTGGCGACTTCACTGATGCCGATCACGCCCTGCGACTTCAGGTACTCGTTCAGATCGCCCTGTTCGCGCCAATTGCTGACCACCGGACTGAGCGAACGCACCACAAAGCCGGACACCCACACCCGCCCGGACTCGACATCCTCGGCGTTGATGCCGGTGTTGCCAACGTGCGCGACGGTCATGGTCACAATTTGCTTGTGGTACGAGGGGTCGGTCAGGATTTCCTGATAGCCCGTCATGGAGGTGTTGAAAACCAGTTCGCCGGTCTGCACACCTTCCGCGCCGAAACCCACCCCACGAAAAATCTGCCCGTCTTCGAGCGCCAGTGCTGCCTGCTGCGTTTTAGAAGTCATCAGTGTTATTCGGCTGGAAACCCCTACTTTCAGGTACGGGGATGAAAGCCGGAACTCCTTTTTTAGGTTAAGTGGACGATAATCCCCGAAGGGAGGGAGAGATTTAAGTTACCTATGGCCTCTCCCGTACCTGCCCCCTTGCGGGGGTGAAGTTCACCTTGACAATGTGAGTAGCCCGTACTATCCCAACCGCACACTGA
>CAIPFY010000340.1 GCA_903864435.1 uncultured Chloroflexota bacterium
CGATGTTTCGATACACGCGGAGTCGCAATGTATCGGTCAATCTTCGCAGTAGCTTGTTTCATTTCCGTAGCAGGTCTGCGATGTTGCCACCATTTTACTCGTGCGCGTTCCTCATTATTTTTTTGACGTTCGGCATAAATATTCTGTCGAACGTAATCAAATGGTTTTTGATATAGAGCAGCTTCAGTTTCTGTCATGTCACCAAAATTAATGATCCATCGTTCAGTTTTACCCTTCACGATAGTCTCACCATTAAGCCAAGGCGTTACAACATCAGAATTACTTCGACCACTCTCATTCAAACTATTCAACAGAATGCTTGCATACGCAGCATCAATGTCAAATGCTCCGGCCTTTTTAGTGCCAATGAAGCATAGTTTAAGATTCTCAGTCAGCGGCTTTGCAATCGTAATATCCACACTTGCAGTCAAATCGGGGTTAATTGTGGTTACAGGCAGCCCATCCAGCCTGCGCTCGGTCTGCTGACCGCCATCAAAACCCACCATTGAAACGCGCACCGCCGCGCCATCCAATACCCATTCGCGGTCACTCCACGCCATGAAGAGGTCGCCACCGTCTTTAATGCGCTTCAACACCTCACGATTTACGCCGCCGCGAATCGAATTGGTTGCCAGCAGGCCAGCGCGTTTGGCCTTGCCCTGCGCGATGTGCGCCCGCGCCTTCTCGAACCAGTAGCACACCAGATCAGCGAAGGCTGGCACACGCCCTTCATACAGCTTAAACAGGCGGTCTACATAGGCATCCCCCAGTTCGCCGCGTATCTTGTTGCCGCCGAGGAAGGGCGGGTTGCCCACGATCACATCCACCACCGGCCAGTCGGGTTCGGAGACAGCAAGAACCCCACCCCCCAGCCCCCTCCCCATTTCATGGAGAGGGGGAGTTACACCTTCTTCAAGTCCCTCTCCACGCAGCGGGGGAGTCAAGCTCGCTTCAAGTCCCTCTCCACGCAGTGGGGAGGGATTTAGGGTGGGGTGCATTGCGGTGGGGTGCATTAGCTCACCCCGAAGCACGTCCCGTATGCCATCAAGCACCGTTGGCAGATCGTTCAGAACTTTGTCGTTAGAAAAACGCAGCACCCGCAGCCCCCGACTTTCCAAAAACGCCTGTCGAAGCGCATCCTCTTCCACCGTGTATTGATGGATAGAACCATCCACCTCAATCACCAACCGGGCATCATGGCAGTAGAAATCCACAATGAAGCGGTCAATGGAATGCTGACGGCGGAAATGGGCGTTTTCAAGACGATGATTACGAATCGCCTGCCACAAAGCATCTTCTGCGGGTGTAGGTTCATGGCGCATCTGCCGTGCGATGGGCTTTAGCTTTTCCCACAGTTCAGGGGGTGTCCGGTGGGAGGGTTCGTGTTCCTCGACGGCCTTATCTAGAACCTGCGCCGTAGGACGAGAATCAGGAGGCGGGACATGATCTTCCACCTTCATCACCGCGTCCATCTGGCGGATGTTGTCCTTCAAGGATTCGAGGATCGGTGTGCGCCGCGTCAGCGTGGCATAACCGTTGTTTTGCTGCCATTGAATGTAGCCAATCCACACCACAATGCTCGCCAGATCATGCGCGATGGGGTTGATCTCAATCCCGTACATCTGCCGGGGATGCACTTCAGGAATCGCCAGCGTCAGCCCTTCAAACAGCGGGTCGGTGATGACCGCTTTTTCCATATCCATCAGCAGTTGCAACGACACATACAGGAAGTTGCCGCTGCCACAGGCCGGGTCTAGCACTTTGATCTCGCGCAGACGGTGGAGCATCTTTTCGCGCAGGGCTTGCAGCGCATTGGCGGTGGTGACGCGCTCTTTCGGCGTGGCGGCGGCATCCAACTGTGCGCGCAGCGGTTGGGCTTCGGCGCGGATGGCTTCCCATTCGCGGCGTAAGGGCTGCATCAGCACCGGCTCCAGAATCAGCAGAATGTCCTCGCGGCTGGTGTAATGCGCCCCCAGTTGCGCCCGTTTGCCCGGATCAAGGCTGCGCTCGAACAACGTGCCGAAGATGGCCGGCTCTACCGATTCCCAGTTCAGCTTGGCGGCGGTTGCCAGCTTGCCCAACGCTTCCGGCGATACGGTTTCCACCGTCACATCATCGAACAGCGACCCGTTGAAATACGGGATTTTCTGGAACATGAGTTCGCCGCCCTCGGCCATCGCTTTGAAAAGGTCGGCGGCATAGCGGCTGAAACGTTCCGGTTCGCGGTAGGTGCGGTCTATAATTTCGGCAAAAATGCCGTTCTGCCCGCCGGGGCCGGAGGGCAGCAAACTGACATCTTCCGCGAACAGGCAGAACACCAGCTTGGTCAGGAAGTGGGCGATTCGTTCGGCGCTGTCTGCCCCTTCGCGGCGCATGTCCTCGGCAATCGTGTGGAACACCTCGGCGGCATCCGTCGTCACCTGTGCGCTGTTGCGGTTGGGGTGCAGTTGTTCGGGCGCTTCAAACAGGTTTTGCAGCCACTTCCGCACCGAGGCGCGGTGTTCGATTTCCGAATGCGTGAACTTGTAAACACGCTTTTCGGTGTTCGGCCAGTTGGTGTGGATTTCCCAGTTTTCGATGTCGGTGACGACCAGCAGCGGCGGGTTGTTCAAGCGTTCGCGGTACTGCAAAAGCTGCTGGTAGGCATCTTTCAGGTCTTTGTATTTGCCAGCGGCTTTGTACTCGATGGCAAAATGCCGTTCGTAAAAGACATCGGCAAAGCCCTGCCCGCCGCTGTCTTTTTTCAAGCCATATTCAAAAGCGTAGGTGCGCCCCTGCGCGTCCAAGCCCTGTGCATCGGGGCGCGGTTGCCCCAGTGCTTCGCACAGATTGAGAAAGTGCAGTTGGTAGCTCTGGCGCTCACCCAGAGTCGTCGAACGCCAATCTTTAATGAATTGCTGAAGGGTAAGCATCGCTTCCGCCTGACCTTACGCTGGATGACTGACTGGTGGTGATTATAGCGGATTATTGGGAGTATGCTTTGTATATCGGTGTAGCAGTCATAAATACCTGAGTTAAAGACAATCGGCCCCCACCCCTTACAGCACAAGTGCGGGGAGCGCACGAACCAGCGGCGACGGTAGTACAATCGGGAGAAAGTGCTGGCGGCGGGACGGAGGGAGGAACGGGTGCTTGACTGGGAAAACCATGTAGACCGCCTCATCCGCGAGGCCATGAAAACCGGCGCGTTTGACAACCTGCCGGGGGCAGGCAAGCCGCTCACTCTGGATGACGAACTCACCCCCGAACACCTGCGGTTGGTGTACAAAATCCTGAAGGACAACGATCTCGCGCCGGAACGCGAGTTCGAGCGCGAGACATGAAAAAAGGGCGGGCGCTATCATGCGGCGCTCGCCCTCTCAGTAGACTCTGGTTATTCTAGCTGTTGCTCTCGGACTTCGGTTCGTCGGCAACGGCTTCTTTCTTGTCTTTGCCGCCTTCTGCCAGCCCCTTGCGGAAATTGGCAACCGCGCTCCCCAGCTCGCCGCCAATGCGTGACACGCGCCCGACTCCGAACAGCAGGAGAACGATAACGAGAATGATGATTAGTTCGGTGGGACCTAGACTTGGCATGATATTTCCCCTTCCGCATTAGACTTCTACGATCATTATAACACCCGCCGCGCAATTCGTCAGGGCAGAACCATAACTCTCATTTAATGATCTGGTCGGTACTCGGTCAAATTCGCCGTCTTAGGCTACAATCGGGTGCAATGCTGGTACCAAAAAGGATTGTACTTATGCCAACCATTAACCTTGTTACCGAACTCCCCGGCCCGCAAAGCAAGGCGCTCGTCGCCCGCCGCGAAGCCGCAACCCCGCGTGGTGCAGCCAAGCTAACGCCCATCGGCGTCATGAAGGCGCATGGCGCGGCGATCACCGATGTGGACGGCAACACCCTGCTGGATTTTGCCGGGGGCATCGGCACGCTGGCTGTCGGTCACACCCCGTCCAACGTGGTCGAGGCACTGCAAAAGCAGGCCGCCGACCTCATCCACATGTGCGCCATCGTCGGCACGTATGAGCCGTATGTGCGCGTGGCGGAACTGCTGAACGAAGTCACCCCCGGCGCATACCCCAAGAAAACCATCCTGCTCAACAGCGGCGCGGAAGGGCTGGAAACCGCCGTCAAAATCGCTCGCGCTTCTACCGGACGGCAGGCCATCATCGTGTTCGAGGGCGCGTATCATGGGCGCACCAACCTGACGCTGGCGATGACCAGCAAGTACGGCCTGTTCAAAAAGACCTTCGGCCCGTTCGCGCCGGAAATCTACCGCCTGTCGTTCCCGAACCTGTACCGCCGTCCGGCAGGCATGAGCGAAGACGCTTATGTGGACGATGCGATTGCCCGTCTGGAATATGCCTTCACCGCGCAGGTTGACCCTTCGGCGGTGGCGGCGATTGTGCTGGAGACGGTGCAGGGCGAAGGCGGCTTCATCGCCACGCCGCCGCGCTTCCTCCAGCGCGTGCGCGACTTGTGTACGCAGCACGGCATCGTGTACGTGGCGGACGAAGTGCAGTGCGGCTTCGGGCGCACGGGCAAGCTGTTCGCGGTTGAGCATTACGGCATTGTGCCGGATTTGATCGTCACGGCGAAATCGCTGGCGGCGGGGATGCCCCTGTCGGCGGTCACAGGCAAAGCCGAAATCATGGACGGGGC
>CAIPFY010000341.1 GCA_903864435.1 uncultured Chloroflexota bacterium
GCTGGTCGTGACCCGCCTCGATCTGGACGTGCAGATGCGAACTGAGCCGGTGCATTCGGCCTATGTCAGCCTGACCGGAGATGATGTGATCGAAGTGACCGGATTGGACGATCCGGCGGTGTTGTGTGCCGATGGCAATCCGTTAGCGGCGCTCCGTCCGGCGGATGTATGCCAGATGTGGGTGCGCCCCGGCGCGGTGGATGTCCTCCGAACGGATGACAAATAAAAGGACGGAATATTATGAAAGCGGCACAATATCACGGCCCGCAGCAGATTACGCTAGAGGATTTGCCCGTGCCGGTTTGCGGCGACAGCGAAGTGCTGGTCGCCATGAAAGCCTGCGGCATCTGCGGGACGGATGTCAAAACCTATGTGCGCGGGCATCCGCTGATTCCGCCGGGGAGCGTGCTAGGGCATGAGGTGGCCGGTAGCGTGATCGAATCGCGCCATGCCGCGTTTGCGGTGGGGGATCGCGTGGCTGTCGCGCCCTATGTGCCGTGCCTGTCGTGTACCATGTGCCAGCGCGGGCATTACAGCCTGTGCGAAAACCTGTTTGAAGCCTCCATGCAACCGGGGGGCTTCGCAGAGGTGGTGCTTGTGCCGCAGCGCATCGTGGAACAGGCGCTACTGAAAATCCCCGACACGCTGGACTATATAACCGCCGCGCTCACTGAGCCGCTGGCCTGTTCTCTGCACGGTCTTGAGGCGCTGCCGCTGCGTGCTGGTCAATCGTTGCTCATCATGGGCGATGGCCCGATGGGGCTGATGCAGGCCGCGCTGGGGAAAGCGTTGGGCGCTGCGCCCGTCATCCTGAGTGGCATGACCCCGCTGCGGCTGGATTTCGCCCGTAAGGTGGCGGATGTGGTGATTGATGTCTCCACACAGTCGTTAGCCGATACGCTCAAGGCGCTGATTCCGGCGGGGCCGGAAGCGGTGATGGCGTCGGTGGGCAGCGTGGCGCTGGTGGAGGAGGCGTTGCGGTTGGTGGGCAAGGGCGGCGCGGTGAACGTGTTCGCTGGAATGCCCAAAGATGCGGCGCTCTCGTTGCCGTTGAACCGCATCCACTACGACGAGGTGCGTATCGTGGGGACGTTTGGCTTCGGCCCGCAGCACTTCCGCCGTGCGCTGGATATTCTCGCGCAGAACGCGGCGCTGTTTCAGGGGTTGTTCACGCACACCGTTCGTCTGGACGCGATTGAACCCGCGCTGCAAGCTGCCAGCCGCTTCGAGGGCATCAAAGGCGTGGTCGTCACCGATTAGGACGTACAACCCTCAGCCCCCGATTGAACAGGGGAACGCCTACGGCGCACAAGTGTAAATTCCCCTGTTCAATCAGCCTTCTCCCTCATGGCGAAGGGTGTAAGAGCATCCGACTTCCCCTCTCCGTGCTGAGTACAGCTTAGGAGAGGGGACTGAGGGGTGAGGTTCTTAAAAAGCCTACCCTTGATAGGGGGCGGGGGAGGAATGTTCTTACCCGCAGTCACCTGTTAGTGACAGATACCCCGCCGATAACCACCCCTGATGGTTGCCGAATATCACTTGCAACCACTCGCCAGAACGCGCCGAGGCATTCAGCGTCGCCTGATAGGGCACATGGTCGAGTATCGCGCTGGTGGTATTCGGTTCGGCGCGCAGGTTCAGGATATTCGTGACGGTCACGCGGCATTGGCTGAGTGAGAGGATGGGCGCAGCGGCAGCGGGAGAAGGTGCGCCGGGGATGAGGATGACCGTGCCCGGATGTGGGATGGTGCCGCAGGTGAAGCCGTTTTGCGAGAACGAGGGCAAATTGACGGTGATGCGCGGCTGTCCGTTGGCATCGCGGTACAACAACTGTCCCACACCTTGCAAGCACACCTGCACCGGCACACCTGCCGTAACCGAACCGGATGCGTCGAAGCTATACACTTCCACCGCCGCGATGAAGGGTGTGATGATACCCACCTGTGCGGAGTTGGTGAGCAGCGAATAGCACTGGTTCATGCCATTGTTACCATGGGGCAGCGACACCGACACCTGTGAGGATGTGGAGAACCCGGTCAGACTGCACAGCGCCGGAGCCGGGGTGGCTGTGAAGTTGGATGCAGATGGATCCGAGGAAACTGATATGGATAATTCACCCTCAAACGCGCCAATGTCGCAACCTGCGCCAACGGGACGCGCCACGCCGCGTTGGTCAGTGGCGGGGCAATCCGCCGCCAGCGCCGCGTCAATCGCCGGACTACCGACCAGCAGCGGGATGGTATCCGTGTCGCCGCCGTTTGCGCCGAGTGTGCCGAGGCCGAGCGAAGCCACTTGCGTCACATCTGCTCCGCACGACGAATCATCCGCCAGATTATAGGCCGCCCCGTTGCTGCTGA
>CAIPFY010000342.1 GCA_903864435.1 uncultured Chloroflexota bacterium
ACTATCGCCATCCATGTGCAGAATGGCAATGTAGCCTTCTAGCTCTTTGCCGCCGCTGTCCTTGCTCTTTTTGTCAATGCCAGCAATCTCATCAGTGGAAGGAAAACTCTGGATGCGTTCGCTGGACACACCAAGATCGCAATCCGCTTTCTGCGCGAAACGTTTAATGAGAGCGATAGCACCTAACGCCTCATTCTCACGTAGTTCAATCTCGCCCACTTTTTTCCGTAAACGATCCCAATTCAGCGGTAGGGCGGACTGAGCGCCAGTCAAGGTGCATTTCTGCCCCACTTCTTTTCACCTGTGGGAAAGAACGAGCCTGTTTACGGGCAGCAAGTGCCTTGCCTGCGGCACGGAAACACTCTCCATGCTTATTGTCCTCATACGGCACGGCGACCCAGTAGCATTCCAGCCAGTTAGCCGTTTGCTTGTCAAATGTGTCATGCCAATCGCTGCTGCCAAGCTGCACCGTGAGCCAATCGCGCACACGAGCCGCAAACTCATCTAGCCATTGCGAGCGCATTGCGTCTTCAATGTGCCTAGCCAATTCACCCGGTTCATGCTCACTCAGGAAGGCGAAGCGGTGCGACACACTGAGGGGAAGTTCGCCGCTTGCGTCCGTTACCGGAAACAGCATTTCCACCTTTGCGTCCTGCGCTGCAAGTACCCCCGCTCTGGCGATCATGCTCAACATGCGGCTGCCTACGTACAAATCCTGTGTGCGCCGCGCCGCCGCGATGAAGCTCTGCACCGGGCCAATCGTAAAGAGAAAGAGATGAGTCATTTGAGCGGCCCTCCGAACACAGTCACGCCCTTAAAGCCAGCCATTGCTTTAGTCATAAAGTCGTTCAGCACATCCCAATCTACACGGGCGCTGGGTGGTGTATCCGGTGATCTTGGAACGTTCATCGCAGATCGCATCACCGTAAAGACGGGATAGAATTGCTCGTCGAAATACCGGACTTGCGCGATAAGCGGCGACGCACGCCGCCCCCCTCTGGCGTAACCAAACATGAATTCCTTCGCAGGATCAGTGAATGGCGGCTTTCGCAGCACGTCCCTAAATACCCGGCGATTCACTTCTTCCGCACTGTCGAAACCTTGCTGGCCTACGACAACCCACGCATGGTCGGGATGCAGCACAGGGAAGGCTGGAGGCGGGATGGGAGACAGATTCTTCCCCGCCAAATTCGCAGCTAACTGCGCTTTCGTAATTCGGATAAAAGGGGCGATTTCCGCCGGAGCATTGCCCCACCATTCCGGTATCGAAACCCCTTCGGATGATTGGATTTCCGCAACCTGCAACCCGCCCATCATGCGACGCGAACGCTTGCCCAAACCGCCAAGCAGCAACCATGTGGATACGGCGTTGAAAAAGTCCGCAGGAAACGGTATGCCCGGTCTTGTGAGTGCATCAATCTGGAACTCGGTACCATCCTCAATCGCAGGTGCCGGGGATTGTTTTCTGGGATCGCTACGATGAGGCAACATGTAAGCCTCGCCAACCCGATCCGCAACGAAATCGGCTTTCTCGGCACGCAGCATCCGCACCGTAACTGTTGACCCCTGTCCGGTTGAACCAAAGACGGCACACTCGCGCTCCCACACCTGCTTGAGATTCGTGTTTTCTGCGCCAACCACCGCCCGCAGCCAGTAACGCAGTTGGCCGCGTATGCTTGGGGCACGCAGTTCGGGGCTGGTCGCGCCGTTTAGAAACAACGCCCCGACGTTATTGAAGTAAAACGTCACTCGCGGCATTCATAACCTCCTGACGATCAGTTGCATGGACTTATAATCCGATACTGCTAAAACCTACATATTCCGGCTCTTTCTCAGAACTGCACCTTAGTAACAAAAACCTTTATTTCCAATTTGAATAACGGACTATCTTTGACCTTTAATCGCATGACTCTTGTCCGTTCATGACTAACGGTTGCACCGATGACCTAGCTTTTATGCTAACTGAACATTTCGTAAACCGCTTGAGTGTTACCCCCTAAATTTGACCGCTAAACCCGCGCCTGACGTTCTGCCGGCACTTCACCCGCAGTTATCAATATCCGTACAATGGCTCAGGCCACGTCCTGTGCGTTTTCCGCGTACCAAACCCCGGAAATCAGTTATTTGTGGATACGATAATCGGCACTTAAAGGTACTTAGCGTAAGTACAGCACTGTTACTAAACTTAACTTCCGTAAGTAGATTATATACCCAACATTACTTTTTGTTCCTTAAGATTTAATCCAAATCGGTGTTGAATTGCAAGGTACAGTGAGCGCGTGAAATCAGCCCGCGCAACGGTGAACGCTGGAAGGTGCGGCAGCGCCCGCAAGCCGCAGCAAACTTGGCGCGGAACGGCCTTTTGCGGTAGATTAGCGGGCTACCCTGCGAACTCATCGGGGAGTGTCTGCAAACCGATCTGATCTCACCCCTCCGTCCCCCTCAGCCTTCGCATCAGGAAGCGCAGCAGAGGTGACGACAGCACGGCGTCCCCGAAAGCGCGTTTGCGGATAGACCCGTAGGCAAAAGTGGCCCCATACTGCATCTGGATGACGCACGATTTCATCGGAAGGAATCGCCCCCATGTCTTTCGCCGAAATGCTTGACCCCGTGTTCGCCGAATGGGACAAACCGGATTCGCCGGGTGGTGCGCTGGCAATCGTCCAGAACGGTCAAGTGACCTATGCACGCGGCTACGGCATGGCGAACCTTGAGTATGACATTCCCATCGCCCCGTCATCGGCGTTTCACATCGCCTCGATTTCCAAGCAGTTCACGGCGCTGGCGGTGGCGCTGCTGGAAGAGGATGCGCGCCTCGCCTACAGTGACGACGTGCGCCGGTACATCCCCGAACTACCGGACTACGGCAGCACGATCACGCTGACGCACTTGGCACATCACACCAGTGGCCTGCGCGACCAGTGGGAATTGCTCTATCTCGCCGGATGGCGCGAAGATGACCTCAAGACCAACGCCGATGTTCTCTATCTGGCAGCACGCCAGAAGGCGCTCAACTTCCAACCGGGCGATGAATATCTGTACAGCAATACCGGGTACACGCTGCTGGCGCTGGTCGTAGAGCGCGTTTCCGGTCAGAGCTTTCGCCAGTTCACCGAAGAACGCATTTTCGCGCCGCTGGGTATGCGGCACACGCACTTTCATGATGACCACAGCCAGATCGTCAAAGGGCGCGCCTATGGCTATCTGCCCAAGCCTGACGGCGGGTTTCGCATCAGCATCCCCAACTTTGACACGATCGGCGCGAGTAGCCTGTTCACCACCGTCGAAGACCTCGCCATGTGGTCGAACAATTACGCGAACCCGCGTGTGGGCGGGCCGGCGGTTATCGCCAAGATGCTCCAGCCCGGTGTCCTCAACGATGGCACGGTGCTGACCTATGGCCTCGGCGTGAGCGTGGAACCCTATCGCGGTCAGCGCACACTCGGTCACAGCGGCGCGGACGCAGGCTATCGTTCTGACTTCGTTGCCTTTCCAGATCACAATCTCGCCGTGATTCTGTTCTGCAACCTCGGCACGATGAACCCGAAGCAACTCACGCGCAAAGTGGCAGATGTGCTGCTGGCAGAGCATCTCGCACCTGCGCCGTCTGCCGCGTCAGTCACGCCTGACGACGCCTTGCTCGCGGCGAAGGTGGGCATTTACCGCGATACCGCCTCAATCGAGACACGGCAGATCGCCCTGCGGGAGAACCGCTTGGTCATCCCCATCTTCCCCGGCTTTGATGTCCCACTGACGGCGCTCGACCAGAACCGTTTCGCAGCCCTCGGCTTTGGTCTGGAGGTGCTGTTTCACGACACGCCCACGCCGCGCCTCGAAGCCCGATCGGAAAGCGGATTCCCCCGGTCAAAAATGTATGTGCGGGTAGAAGCCCCGCCGCCTGCCGATTGGGAAGCGTTTGCCGGCGTGTACCGCAGCGATGAACTCGATACCCGTTACACGGTTACGGTCAGCGCCGGACAGTTGACGCTCTCGCAGCCCAAGCACGGCGCGATGGCGCTTCTACCGACCGTCACCGACAGTTTTCTCGTCAGCTTCCCGGACGCTCGCGCTGACCTGCAATTCACACGCGACGCCGCCGGACGCATCGCGGGGTTTGATCTGTGCAGCGGGCGCATTCGCCAGCAGCCATTCGTCAAAGTCACTGTGCCATAAATTTCTGAGCCTGTATTCACGGAGGAAACGATGTACCGCAGACCGAACATCGGCGTAGATGCCGCCGGGTTGCCATCCACCCTGCCCCCCGATTCAATTCAGATGCAGTGGGGTGTGCCGATCCCCATGCGGGACGGGGTGAAACTCAACGCGACGATCTTCCGTCCGAAAGACCCGACCCCGCTCCCCGTGATCTTCACGCTCACACCGTATATCGCGGATTCCTACCACGTTCGTGCTGATTATTTCTCGCGTCACGGGTATGTTTTTGTGCAGGTGGACTGCCGGGGGCGGGGTAACTCGGAAGGCACCTTTGAACCCTTCTTCAACGAAGGGCGGGACGGCTACGATCTGGTGGAGTGGTTCGCCGAACAGTCGTGGTGCGATGGTCAGGTGACGATGTGGGGCGGTTCCTACGGCGGCTTTGACCAGTGGATGACGCTCCGCGAAGCCCCGCCGCACCTCAAGACGATCGTTCCGGTTGCGTCCGCACATGCGGGCGTTGACTTCCCCATGTTCGCCAACATCATGACGACCTACGTGCTGCGCTGGATGACCTTCACAAGCGGCGTGACGGGGAATATGAACCTGTTCGCGGATGACGCTTTCTGGGCTGC
Organism: uncultured Chloroflexota bacterium; assembly: GCA_903864435.1. GTDB lineage: Bacteria > Chloroflexota > Anaerolineae > Aggregatilineales > Phototrophicaceae > CFX2. Next base: position 4,791 of record CAIPFY010000342.1, read on the forward strand.
CAAGTCTCGGGAACTCTATCGGTCACACACCGCGTTCCGGGATTTTGATCAGATTGTCGGCAATGCCTCTACGCTCTGGCGCACATGGGTCGCGCATCCGGTCGTGGATGCGTTCTGGGAAACGCTTGCCATCAAGCCGGAAGAATACAATCGCATCACGATGCCGATCCTCACGATTACCGGACATTATGATGGCGACCAATTAGGCGCATTCGCCTACTACAAGCGCCACATGGCCTCCGCTTCACCGGCCAAAGCTGACCACTACCTGATTATCGGCCCATGGGATCATGCCGGGACGCGCACGCCCAACCGCTATGTGGGCGGACTCGATTTCGGCGAAGCATCCCTGATTGATATGCACAAGCTGCATCAAGACTGGTATGACTGGACGCTCAAAAACGGGGACAAGCCCGCATTTCTCAAGCAGCGGGTCGCTTATTATGTACTCGGCTCCGATGAGTGGAAATATGCCGACAGTCTGGAAACCATCGCCGACGAAACCCGCCGCCTCTATCTCGATTCGCACGGGTCAGCCGACGATGTGTTCCACTCCGGCATGCTCACATCCGAACAACCGGTCGCATCTCCGGCAGATCGCTATGTCTATGATCCGCTGGACACACGCCCCGGTGATGCCGAAAAAGATGACGGAGACGAAAACTACCTCCTCGACCAGACGAGCGACATGAATCAGTTCGGCGGTGGGGTGGTCTATCATAGCGCCCAGTTCACCGAAGCGACCGAAATCACGGGGTTTGTCAAACTGTCAGCGTGGATCGCCCTAGACGTGCCGGATACGGATTTCATCGTTTCGCTGTCCGAAGTCCTGCCCGATGGCAAAACCATCCTGCTGACCCGCGACATGAAACGCGCCCGTCATCGTGAATCGCTCAAAATGGACACGCTGGTGACTCCCGGCGACATCCTGTGCTATGAATTCGATAGTTTCATGTTCTTCTCAAGGTTGGTGCGCAAGGGTAGCCGTCTGCGGCTAAGTATCAACGGATCGAACACCATCCAGTTGCAGCGAAACTACAACAGCGGTGGCATCGTCGCCGAGGAGACAGCGGCAGATGCGCGGGTGGCGCACGTCACCCTGTTTCATGATGCTGACCACCCAAGCTATCTGGAACTGCCGCTGGTCAAAACGACTTCGCAGACCGCAGAATCCCGTTCTGCCGAAGCGGTCAAACCGGAGATGTGAGTGCTATTGCGGGGTTTGATCTGTGCAGCGGGCGCATTCGCCAGCAGCCATTCGTCAAAGTTACCGGGTCGTAAATTTCTGAGCCTGTCTCAGTAATCTTACGTGCGGCTTTGACCAGCGGATGACGCCATGCCTACCCCCACCGCATCGCAAGGCCTTTCGCGCACAGGCGCTAGAGCGTGTGATATAGCGCCTCTAAAATTGCCTCCAACGGGAGGACGTGCCGCAAATTCGTCCTCCTATCGCCTCTCCTGCGCAGGACTTTAGTACCAGTTTTTGTAACTCACCGAAACCTTTTTGTGTTTTTACCGTCGGTATTCGTGTAATCTTAAATTGTTCAGATTACGTAATCAACATAGGAGCCACTCAGTTATGTTTAGTGCAAAGCACCGTCAGATGTTTGGGCTGTTTGTAGCACTTATTTCGATCTTCACAATCTTCTTTGGTACTTCCGTCATCAGAGCGCAGGAAACCCCTACGCTGGTTGAACTCACTGGCATCATTCAAGCGATGGATGCTCAGACCATCACGATTAACGGTCAGGTCATCCAGATAGACACCGCTGAACTCCAAACCGCACTTGAACTGGGCAAAGAAGTCAAAATTCATGTCCAGTCTCAGGACGGTCAGTTGATTGCTACCGAGATAGTTGACCCCGCCACCGACACGTCCTCTCTTTTGACGAACGAAATTGAAATCGTCGGTCTGCTGTCGACTCTCGACGGCACAACAATTACCGTTGGCGGCATACTGTTCGACATCACGGACTTTGGCCTGTACGCGGGTGCGGCAGTCGGCGATCTCGTGAGCATCAAAGCCACACTCGATGCCAACGGTCAATTGGTCATTCTCGAAGTGGAACAGAGTTCCGATGACAACAGCAACGACAATACTGCCGACAACAGCAACGACAATACTGCCGACAACAGCAACGACAACACCGATGACAACAGCAACGACAACACCTCCAGCACTGATTTCGTCGCTGGCGAGTTTGAGGTCGTTGGAACGATCAATGCGCTGGATGGAACCACAATCACCATCGGCGGTATCACCATTGATCTTGGGAGTGCAGAAATCCGGGACGCACTGATGCTTGGCGCAACAGTCAAATTGCATGCCAGCCTTGTAGATGGCGTCATCGTCATTCATGAAATCGAAACATTCGTTCCCAGCAACGACAACACAAATAACGACAATAGCAACGATAATTCGGTGGACGATAACAGTAACGACAATTTGGTGGACGACAACAGCAACGATAACGCGGTTGTGGTGCCAGCAGATTGTGTCCCCGTCCAACCAGAAGGGTGGACAGTTTACACGATTCAGCCCGGCGACACGTTCTCGGCTATCGCAAATGGTGCCGATGCCGATATGAGCGACCTTGCGCTGGCGAACTGCGTCACGGATACGGGGCTGGTCATCGCTGGCGTAACCGTGTTCGTTCCGCAGGCGCCGGTGATGGACAATTCAAATGGCACGAGTGGGGATGACGATAGCAACGATAACGGCGATGACAGCGGCGGCGACAGCAGCAATGACAACGGCGATGACAGCAACGATAACGGGGATGACAACGGCGGCGACTAAGCGCGTGTTTTAGCCTGCGTTCAACAATCCTCATGCCAACATGGGGATTGTTGAGCCGAACGATCCACAAAATGGGACGGACATAGAAATCCGTCCCGATCACATCTGAGTTTCAAATCGCTATCGCATAAGAGCAAGCGCGACTACTTTTTCGACGCGATGTAGACAGCCGTTGCCAGTCCTGCACACGTCTGCACCCCGACGAGGCTGCGGATGGGCAGCGCACGGTAATCCAGCTTGGTTTCCAGATTCCCGCCAAATGATTCGAGGCGAGCGACGGCTGCTTGGTGCGAAGCAGCGATGGCGGCACTGGTGTTCCCTGCCGCGATTTCGTCACCGAGCATGCGCGTGAACATGCCGTGCATGAGCAGGCGGTAGAAGGGCTTGCTCAGCACGTTGCTGAATACTTCCGCCTGTGTCGCCGGACGGTCGGTGTCTTCGGCGGTCTGTACCCACTGTCGTTCGGCTGCGCGGACGGATTTCCCCATCTTGAGGAAGGCGTTCACGGCGCGGGTGATGGGCGTTTCCAACCGCAAGTCTGCCCGGACGAGTTCCATGTGTTCCATCGTCCAGTCGTCAAACTCATCCTGCACATCCAACCCCTCCACAATCGCATCGCGCCGCCGCATCCCGGATAGGCTCTGATCGTTGACACGCGGATCGTCGAAGTAGGGCATTTCCACCACAAGGAAGAAGCTGCCATATTGGGAGGCATAATCCGCGCTGGACGTTCCCGAATCGATTGCCGCCGCCGGGTCAGGCACGCCGTTTTGTTCGAGGTAGTTGTAGAAGTCACTGGTGGCGATGATGCGATAGATTGCAGGCGCGAAGGTTTCGGCGAAAGGCACTTCCGGCTCGCCCAGATCAAGCGCCAGATCGAACCACGCAGGAATGTTGTGGAAGGTTTCGTACAGCGGTTCGCAGCGATCTGAGGTGTAGTAGTACACACCGCCGAACGCGGCATTGTGCAGCGAATACAGGAAGTCCGGTTTAATCTCATCAATCACGCGCATCAGCGTCTGCGTTTCCGGCAGCGGTTGGTCGAACTTGAGCGTCTTGTACTCAACCGGGAACGTCCATTCGACTTGATCGAACATAGCGGGGCGGAAGAAATTCCGGGCATAGTGAGTCGGCGTGAACGGGCCTTTGAACCAGCCTTCGTTCAGGCGCATCCCGTCGCTGTCAATGGATTTGATGAAATGCCATGTGTACCCCAGTTCAAGGCGCAGCGCCTCGTCTTCGCACAAGCGCCGCGTGAGATACTCGATGGTCATGCAGCCAATCGGCTCATTGGGATGCGGGCCGCCAAACACGAACGCCTGTCGTTCGCCGCCTTTGATCGTCAGCAGTTCGATTGGATCACCGCGCCGGGTGGTGCCCACCACACGCAGTTCAGTCAGGTCAGGGTAGTCCGCGTGTAGTTGGTGAGTGGAAGCGTACATCTCATCTACTGTGAGAAACACGGAATAATCGGGAATATCACGCGCAATCTGTTGCAGATCCATCTTTTCCTCCATAACAAGATCAGGTGAATGTATATCGCCCGCGCCGCTAATTGCAATCTTCTGTGTCAACTTCAGAATGCCAACACAAATTGTTGCACACGAGGGTGATACTCGCTATGATACGCTCCACTTCCGGCCTGCGCGTTGTCGCAGCAGCAGATCGCTACCGTGTGAACCTAAACTTACGAATGCGCCCGACTGATGAAAATAAACTCAACATCCCCTTGTCCTTGCGATAGCGGTCAATCCTACAAGCGTTGCTGTCAGCCGTTACACAACAGCGCGATTCCCGCCACCCCCGAAGCCCTCATGCGCTCCCGCTACAGCGCCTATAAACTCGGCTTGGTCGCCTACATCATTGCCACGACGCACCCGGACGGGGCACATTATCAGGCCGATCAAACGCTGTGGCAGCGAGAAATTCAGGAATTTTGCCGTAGCACACGCTTCGAGCGTTTGCAGGTTCTCTCGGCTCAGGGCGACACGGTTGTGTTCCGCGCCACGCTGTTCGCAGGCAAGCGCGATGTGTCTTTCACCGAAATCAGCCTGTTCCGCCAGCACGAGGGGCGCTGGAAATACCATTCCGGCAAGGTACTGCCGTAGTAATAGGTGAGGGGGGTAAACCGCATTCCTTCCCCTCTCCATAGCACCGCAGGGACGTGATGGAGAGGGGTGAGGTTCTTCAAAAACCTACCTCTGAAAGCGGGCTTGGGGTGGGGACTCCTAATCCCGCAGGGACAGCACTTCGCGGGGCTTCGCGCCTTCGACGGCTGGCCCCACGATGCCTTCTTCCTCCATGCGGTCAATCAGCCGCGCTGCACGGGTGTAGCCGATGCGCAGTCGCCGTTGCAACAGCGACACCGATGCCTTGCTCAAACGCCGCACCATCTCCACCGCTTCCTCGTACATCTCGTCTTCGGGATCGTCCGAGTTGTCGTGACCAATGCCAGTGGCGGGGGTGCCATCTTTTTCGTCATCGTCCGCATCTTCCCAGAAGGCTTGTTGCAAACGGGCACGTTCGCTACCCGGCATCACCGTGCGCGACGGTTCAGCCACCGTCTTATCCAGCACCAACGCGCTGATCGGACGGCCTGCGCTGTCGTCCTCGGTCATCTGCCCCTTCCAGAAGCGGGTGATGTTGTTGATTTCGCCATCGGAGACGTACACGCCCTGCAAGCGCAACGGCGCGGGCGAGTCGCCACTCATGTACAGCATATCGCCGCGCCCTAGCAGGCGTTCCGCGCCCGGTTGGTCGAGGATGACTCGGCTATCCACGCCGCCGGCCACCGCGAACGCGATACGCGCCGGGAAGTTGGCTTTAATCAAGCCGGTGACGACATCCACCGAGGGGCGCTGCGTGGCGATCACCAGATGGATGCCGGTGGCACGGGCGAGGGCGGCGATACGGGTGATGACGCGCTCGGTTTCGTCCGGTGCCAGCATCATCAGGTCGGCTAATTCGTCAATGATGACCACGATGTAGGGCATCATCTCAGCGTCCGGCGACAGATGTTTGTTGAAATCCTCGATGTTACGCGCCCCGGCCTGACTGAAGCGTTTGTAACGCTCGTCCATTTCGCGTGTCACCCACTTCAGCACGCCCACGATGCGCTCCAAATCCACCACGACGGGCGCGACCAGATGCGGGATGCCGTTGTAGCCCGTCAATTCGACGCGCTTGGGGTCAACCATGATGAACTTCACACGGTCGGGCGGGTTCTTGGCGATGATGCTGGTGATGACCGCGTTCACGCAGACCGACTTGCCGGAGCCGGTTGTTCCTGCGATCAGCAAGTGCGGCATGGAAGTCAGGTCGGCGGCGATGGGTGTGCCGTCCACGCTCTGACCAAGCGCAATCGCCAGCGGGGACTTGACGCGCGTGAAGGCTTCGGCCTCCATCACATCGCGCAGGCTGACCAGCGAGGCGTGTTCGTTCGGGACTTCGATGCCCACATACCCCTTGCCGGGGACGGGCGCTTCGATACGGATGGACTTCGCACCCAGCGCCAACTGGATATCCTTATCCAACTGCGCGATGGCGCTCACCTTCACGCGGTTCTTCTTGCCGCCGCGTGTCACCAGATAATCCGGTTCCACGCCGAACTGGGTAATCACCGGCCCCGTGTTCACTTCCACCACTTTACCGGGCGCACCGAAACTATTCAGCGTGTCCTCGATGGTGCGGGCGCGTTTGAGCAGGCTTTCGCGGTCGAAATCATTTTCCGAACCCTGCTGGAGCAGCGTGTTGATGTTCGGCAGTTTCCACTCTTTGCGCTTGCGTGACGACATACCCGCCGACGGCGCGACTGGCCCCGTTCCGGCAGGGCGAATGGCGATTTCCGGCGAACGGGCGGCGTTGAACGTCGGTTCGGGACGCGGATCGGACGCAGGGGGTTGCGCGGGCATTGCCACACCGGGGGGCATGGTCGGGCGGCCAAATGCCGATGACGGCGCGGGCGCAGGGGCGGCGGGCATCATGGGCGGCGCGTTGGTCAGCGGGACGCTGGCGGCAGCAGCGGCAGGCGTAGCCGCGACAGGTGCGGCGGGTCTGACGGCAGCGGGCATCGCAGGCGTGGCGGCTGTTGCCGCCGGAGTGGCTGTTGTTGTCTCGCCCGTTTTCCAGAAGGCCGACGCCGGTTGCACGTTGGAAGGCGTGGCTGCCCCCTGTTTATCCGGTTGTTCCGGTTTAGGCGGCTCGGCGGGCTTGGCGACAGATGCCGCCGCAGGTGTGACGGTGGCAGCGGGTTTGATCGGTTCGGCGGGTTTGTCGGCTTCCGGCTTGGCGGGTGCGCCGAGACTGCCGCCGGGGATCGCGCTCACCCGTTCGAGGCGTTCGGCAGGGCTGGCGCTGGCGCTCCCGCCAAAGGTGGTCGCCCCGAAACGCGAACGGTTTTCCTCTGGGCGCGGCAGGATTCCGGTGCCGCGAGGGGTGGCGGGGGGCAGGCTGGCGATCTTGCCCGTGTCCATCTCCTCATCCTCGTCATCGTCCGTATCCAGATCATCATCCATCAGCGCGGTGGCATCCAGAATCAGTTCATCCTCGTTTTCGTCCCCCAAGTCCAGTTCGTCGTCGTCCTCATCCTCCAGCGGTTTAGCGGATGCCGATTTGAAGGGCGAGGCAGCAGGCGTGGCGAATGGCGAGGCGGGCTTTTGCCCCGGCAACGTTGGGCTAACGCTGCCCGGTCTTGCGGGGCTACCGAAGGCCGAGGCCGCAGCGGGTTTCTCGCCAGCAGTCGCAGATGCGCCAAACGCGGCGGGGCGTGCAGGTTCGGCGGGTTTGCCGAAGGCCGAAGCCGGCCTATCGGCGGCGGTTGCGCCTGATGCGCCAAACGCGGCGGGGCGCGCCGGTTCGGCGGGTTTGCCGAAGGCCGAAGCCGGCTTATCGGCGGCGGTTGCTCCCGGTGCGCCAGACGCGGCGGGGCGCGCCGGTTCGGCGGGTTTGCCGAAGGTGGAGGCTGGCCTATCAGCGGGGACTCCCGGTGCGCCAGACGCGGCGGGGCGCGCTGGTTCGGCTGAACCCTCTGAACGCGAGAAGGGTGACTTGTCTTTGATGAGATCGGCTAGGCGTACCGGAGGCGTAGGTCTGCCGGATGGCACAACGGCTTCTTCGCCTTCGTCCTCGTCCTCATACTCGTCCTTCACAGGGCTGAACGCCGCGCTACTACGGACTGCGGGCGCTCCGACGACTGGCGATCCACCAGCGGGACGAACGGGCGCAGCAGGGGCGGCGCTGGCGACCAGCGGGGTAGCGGGTTTAACACTCTCTGTCGCTGTGCCGCCCTCATCCTCCGGTTTGCCGCGTTTGAACAGGCCGCGCACGCCGGATACCGCAGCGGCGGCAGTTCCCAGTGTAGCGGCGGCGGCGATTGTTCCGACGCCGACTTTGCCAGACTCGGCGGCTTTATCGCCGGAGTCCTGCGCAGGCTTGGCGTTGGCGCTCTCCGCGCTGGCTTTTGCCCCGAAAGGCAGCGCCCCGCGTAGGCGTGACCCGAAGCCGCCCACCGCAGCCGGTACAGGCGCTTTTTCAGCAAGACCCGGCGCAGCAGCAGCGACCACCGGCACGGGTTCTTTCTCATTTAAGCTGCGTCCGCCCACGTTGATCGCAATCGGGCGCGGCACAGGGATGGCCGGGGCGGGTAGTGCGGCTTCGGCAGGCGCGGGAAGCTGTGGCTGCACAACGCCGGGTAGCATCGGCGCTTCGGCTTTGCCAGCAGGCAGCGCCGCCGCCGCCGCCGATGCGGTCAACTGTTCCAGCGAAGGCGCAGAAGCTACTGCGCGGCGTTGGGCGCGGCGCACAAGAGAATCATTGAAACTGCGGCCTAAGCTGATGGTGATGAGCGTCATATCCGCCACGCTCAACGAGAGCGCGAACATCACCCCGATCAGCAGCCAGCCGAACATGGTGAAAAATGCGCCCACCTCGCCAATATTCGTCACCAGAATGTCGTAAATCTGCGCCCCGATCCAACCGCCGCCTGCACCATATACGCGCCACGACATTTGCATCTGGAAACGCAATTCCTGAATGTTGGTGATCCGGCGATCCCCGACATAGTTAAAACTCTCGACAAACTGAAGCACGACCAGCAGGCCGACGAACAGCATCAGCACGCCGATCAAACGCATTTTGGGGATGACGGGCGCTTGCTCCCCGAAATGGCGAGCTACCAGCCACAGGCCGACAGCGATCATCGCCATCGGAATGCCAACCGATCCCCAGCCGAACGTTTGCGCCAGAAATGTGTTGATGGATGTGAAGAGCTGCCCCTGCGTGCTGGAAAGGCGGCTGAAGAACAAGGCCAGCGATCCCAGTATCAGGACGACACCCAGAATATCCAGCTTGGTATCCAGCGAAATTCCGTCGCCTTCCACACGCGGCGCTTTAGACGGGCGCTGGCGTTTTTCGGCAGCTTTTTCCGCGCCGCCGCCGAAAAATGGCAACCGGCTGAAGAAGGAGCTTTTTTCTTGCGATTTGGCGCTGGCTTTGGGGGTGGCAGGAGCCATTCCTTTGCCGGCGCTGGCACCGAACGGCGGTTTGCTGCCCGGCGCACTGGAAGCCGCGCCGAACGGGCTGCTACTGGTGCCGCCCATGTTGGTTCTGGGTGCAGCGGGTGCGCTGGAGGCTTTCGGTTCTTCGGCCTTATCTTTGCCGCGCCCGAAAAGCCCGCCGAAGCGTCCGCCGCCGGATTTCTCCTCGCTGGCGGCTTTGGGCGTGGCCGGCTGATTACCGCTGCCGCCGCGTCCGGGGATGGGGATCGGCAGGCTGGGAAGTTTGCTCGTGATGGCACTGAACCCACCACCGGCTTTACTGGTGTCGGCGCTTTTCGGTTTGGCCGGGGCGCTGCTTTTCGCGTCGTCGTCTTTTTCTTTGCCGCTTAAACGCGATGTGAGGCCGCCGAGAAATCCGCCGGATTTCTTCTCGCCCTCTTTATCGGTATTTTTAGGGTCGCCGGGTTTGGAACCGGCAAAACTGCCACCGGAAGGCGGCGGGCCGCTGGCAGGGCGATTCGCGCCGAACGAACCGCTGCTGCTGCCACCGGAAGGCGGCGGGCTGCTGGCAGGGCGATTCGCGCCGAACGCGCTGCTGCTGCCACCGGAAGGCGGCGGGCCGCTGGCAGGGCGATTCGCGCCGAACGCGCTGCTGCTGCCACCGGAAGGCGGCGGGCTGCTGGCAGGGCGATTCGCGCCGAACGCGCTGCTGCTCCCACCGGAAG
>CAIPFY010000343.1 GCA_903864435.1 uncultured Chloroflexota bacterium
CAGCGATTCGAGCGCCGTAATCTGTTCATCACTCACGGGTGTGCCGTCGGCGCGGTACACCCGCATATTCTCGTAGTCGGTGGCGGCGCGTTCGATGCCCGCCGCATCCGCCAGCGCGGTCAGCGGGTTGCCTTCCACGCCATGAATCCACGACGCACCGAGATCAAGCGGCAGGCCGTCCAGCGTGCGGTTCGTCCACAAGCGCCCGCCGATGCGGTCACGCGCTTCCAGCACAGTCACGGCGTAGCCCGCATCGTGCAGCATTCGGGCGGCGGCCAGCCCCGCCACGCCCGCCCCGACGATCAACACGCTGCTGTCCGCCGCCTGTGCGCGGGGAAACGGCATTCTGAACAGGGGGAGAAGGGCGGCGCTCCCGCCCGCCAGTAAGAACTTGAGCATCTGGCGGCGCGATAGGGGCGATACGGGCATGGTGGGTTCCTTCCGGGCAGTTTGAGAACAGGGCAAAGATTATCCCTGTTGAGCCTCACTTTGACGAGTCCTGAAGGAAAACAAAAACGCCAGAGGGGTTGCCTCTGGCGTAATGTTTTGGTGAAGGGTGATTGCGGCTTAGTGGGCGGCGTTCGGGAACAGCGTCCACTTGACCTGCTGCATCCCGACGTTGATGGCGGAGCGCAGCGCACCGATATTCCGCAGCGACTTCAGGTAGGTGATGATCGGCCCCGGACGGAACATCCACTCGCGCATGGCGCGGCGGGCTTCGCGTTCCAAATCCTCGGCGTTCAGGTTGCCGTATTGCAGCACGGTGGACTGATCCATATCCACCTGTTCCCAGCGCGTGCCCGGTTTGAACCAGTTGTTCTCCATCACCATGAAGAAGAACGGCGTGCCGGGGTAGGGCGCAGCGATGTGGAAAATCGCCAGATCGAGCGGCAGCGTCTTGCTGAAGTCAATCGTTTCCTGAATGGTTTCCTTCGTCTCGCCGGGCAGCCCCACGATGAAGTAACCGAGGTTGCGGATGCCGGCCTTCTTCGCCCACGTCACACTCTGGCGGGCGCGTTCGGGGATGGTTCCCTTGCGGGCTTTCTTCAGGATTTCCTCGTTGGCGCTCTCGATGCCCCATGACAGCACGGTGCAACCTGCCTTCGCCATCAGTTCCAGCATTTCCTGATCCACGTAGTCCACGCGGCTGTTGGCGGTGAACCCGATCTTGATCTTGCGTTCGATCAGCAGGTTGCACAGGCCGACCACCTGTTCGCGGTTAGCGGTGAACAGGTCGGCATACATGTGGATGTTCTTCACACCCAGCGCCACCAGCATCTCGATTTCGGCGACGATGTTCTCCGGGCTACGCAGGCGCAGACCGGCCTGATAGCTGACGTGCTTGATGCAGTAGATGCAGCCCGCCGTGCAACCTCGGCTGGTGACGATGAACTGGTACGACCCGTCCAGAACGGCGGTGCGGTACTTGTCCAGCGGCAGCAGATGGTGCATGGGCAGCGGCAGATCATCTAGATTCGGGATGAAGTTGCGGTCGGGGTTGCGGACGATTTCGCCGCCGCGCCGCCAGACCAGCCCCTTCACATGCCCCAGATCGTAGTAATCGCTGTTGGGCAGCTTTTCGGCCTTCTTCGGCTCCCAGTCGGGATCGCACGATTTGTACAGACGCAGCGTATCGTCTTTGAACTCGGTGCGTCCGCTGATGGTATCCACCACTTCGCGCAGCGTGACTTCCGGCTCTCCGCGCAGGCACAAATCCAGCGAGGGGTGCGGGCGCATGGTTTCCACAGCCAGCGGGGTGACATGCGTGCCAAACGCCATTGTGATCGCGCCGACCGACTTGGCAAGGAAGCAACCATAGTTGTCGTTGGTCAGGGTGGGCGCGGTCATCTGCGTGACGTAGAAGCGCGGCTTGTATTCTTGCAGCTTCTTCTCGAAGTCCTCCCATGTCATGCGCTCGGCAATCGCGTCAATCACGGCTACGGTATAGTCGGGGTACATCACGGCGGCCATTTGCGCCAGCGACACCTGTCCCCATATCATGTTTTCGCGGCTGCGGCGGCCTACGCGGTGCTGACTGCGAATCCAGATGCCACCATCTGGCGCGGGAGGGTTCACGAACAGGATGTCCACGCCATGCGTGCGGTATTCTTCGGTGAACTTCGCCACGATCGGGTCGGCATCCGGGAAGCGCACGTTGCTCAGCTTGGGGACGCGCCGCGTGCCGAGGTTTTCGCGCAGCGGGTCGGGCAGGTCGCGCTTGCCAGACATTTCGCCGCCCATCCAGGGTTCCGGCGCTTGAGGGTAACGTTTGCGAAGATCATCGTAGTTGATCTTGTTCTTATAATCGGTCATGAACCCATCTCCCTGCTTTACAGTCATCTTACGGTGTCGTTACAATTACAGGTGCTTAACTCAGAGCTTTATTGATTTCCTGCGTGACTTTGCTGACTTCGTTTGTGCGGCGAATGACGATGGCGTTGTCGTCCTCAATCTCTGAACCGATGTCGGCTTCGGCCTTCATGTCACGGGTGGCGAGGTTTGAGAGCGTCTTGACCAGCATCCAACTCGTTCCCAACTGGATACCGGTAATCACGAACATCGCGCTAGGGACGAGCAGGAACCACGCGGGGCCTTCCGTGCTGCGGACGAACAGCGATGCGATGAACAGCAGACCGCCGACGATCAGCAGCGCCAGCCCGATGCGCCCAAACTTCATTTCTAGCGGCTGGTTGAAGATCGGGCGACCCAGCAACCCCTGCCGGATCGGGCGGTGGTGGAACAGGCCGACCACATAGTTGAAGGCCGTGCCGATGCTGAACAGGTTCACCGCCGCAATCACGCCGGTCATCGCCACGAACAGCAGCGGGGTGAAGGCCACGCGCTCGGTGGCGCCGTTCATGACAGCCAGCAACCACGGCAGGATCGCCAGCCCCGCCAGCAGTACCGCCACCACCGACAGGCCGCCGAGCAACCGTACCGGATTGTAGGTGCTGGCCGTGCCGAGGATGGTGAACAGGAAGCGGAAGCCGTCGTTGATGACGCTTAACTTGCTTTCGCCAGCGCGTTCTTCATAGCGGATCGGCACTTCCACCATTTTCACATCTTCGTGGATGGCGCGGGTACTCATCACCGGGGTGAAGTTCAGGCCGTCCGGCAGCGGGTACAGCTTTTCCAGCGCCTCGCGCTTCAGGATGCGTTGACCGCTGGCGCTGTCGGTGATGCGCACGTTGCCGATCATCGTCACCAGTCCGGCAAACAGCGTGTTCCCGATGCGGCGGGTGAGGGGCATTTCGCTTTCAATGCCAGCCATGCGTGACCCGATGACCAGATCGGCATCTTTTTCCAGTAGCGCCTGAAACATGCGCGGGAAGTATTCCGGCGGGTAGGTGCCGTCGGCATCCATGAAAGCGAGGTAATTTCCGCGTGCATGGCGGAAACCGGTTTTGAGCGCCCCACCGTAGTTGCGGTTGACTTTGTGCTGAACCAGCACCACACCGCGATCAATGTAACGCTTGACGATCTCTGCGGTACGGTCTTTGGAACAATCATCTACGATGATGAGTTCCATCCCGTCCAGCCCGACCTGCTTGAGTTCCGGCTCAATCACCAGTGTGCGCTCGATGACCGAGGCCACCCCATCTTCTTCGTTATATGCCGGGACTACGATCGAGAGAATGTTCATATAATCTGCTGCCCTTTTCCGTGTACTCTACCGCCATTACTGTGCCAGCCAAGCCTAAAGTCTTCCTAACAGGGGTTTTTTAGGTCGTGATCTTTTTAATTCCCTGTTTTGTCATTACAGCAGGCTTTTGGGCGCAGCATGACCCGAATTGTTACGCTGATTATAGGCGATGAATGGTCAATGCAAGATTCAAAAGCTGACTTGCAGGCTACTTGCGAAGATTTTCCAGTTCGCCGAAGAAAACTTGCGCGTTGTTGAAGCGTTTGACCGCTTCGGGATCGCGCCGATCGCCGATGACTTTGGCCGGCACGCCGACTGCGATACTGTAAGGGGGGATGCTTTTCGTCACCACGCCGCCCGCGCCCACGATGCTGCCTTTGCCGATGGTCACACCGTCCACAACCGTGACGTTCGACCCCAGCCACACATCATCTTCGATCACGATTCCGTCGGCGGTGATGCCCTGATCTTTGATAAAACGCTCAGGATCGGCAAACACATGGTTCACCGCCGCGATATTGACCTGCGTGCCGGTGTATACGCCGTCGCCGATGCGCACGCCGCCCTGTCCCCGGATGCAGGTGTATTCCCCGAAGAAGCAGTTTTTACCCACCGTGATTCCGGCTTTGGGCAGGCCGCGATAGTTAAACACATGGAAGATCACGCCGTGCATCAGGTTTGTGCCTGCGCCGATGCTGATGCCCCCCGGCAGCGCGTTCAGGTACACGCCGCTGTCCAGATACACGCCTTTGCCGAGGCGAATATTCGCCGGACTCAGCAGGCGTACACTGTGTTCGATCAGGGGTAGCCCTTCGGATTTCAGCAGGGCTTTATAGGCGATTCCCCGCAGCCCGACCCCCACAATGCTCGGCAGCCCGCCCAGCAGCGTCATCACCGCTTGCTCAAGCACGTAACGCGGCAGGCTGGTAGATTGGCTTTTCAGGTAGTAACTCAGTTCTTGCAGCATCCCCATCGCATCGTTCTCCGTTCTGTCCGTATAAACAAAGGGCGGGACTTCGCGCCCGCCCTTACCTGTTCTGTTTGTCCGCGCCCTGTGCAGACGGGGATTGTGGGAACCGTTTACAGCACCAACGCCTCACGCGGGTGCAGCGCCATGTGGAAGGCATTGCGCAGCCGCGCCGTGCTTTCCATCGGATGACCGGCCAGTGCCGCACGGATCATGGTGGTCGCGTCGGCGATGTCGCAGGCGGCGGCAAAATTCAGCCCGAAGCGATTCCACGCGGGGGCGAAGTTCCAGCGGCCACGTCCGGTCAGCAGCAGGATGCTGCGCGCACCCACGCCGAAGCCCGCGCCCACATCCGTCCACGCATCGCCCACCATGAAGCTCTCCTTCAGGTTGATGCCGAACTCGGCGGCGGCTTGCTTCAACATGCCCGACCCCGGCTTGCGGCACTCGCAGCCTTCGTGGTTGTCGTGCGGGCAGTAGTACACTTTGGTAATGCGCCCGCCCGCTTCTTCGATGATGGCAATCATTCGGCGGTGAATGTCGTCCAACGTTTCGTGGCTCATCATGCCCCGGTTCACCGCTGCTTGATTGGTCACGATGAAAATCGGCAATCCGGTCTGTGCCAGATCACGCAAACTGTCCAGAGCGCCCGGAATGAATGTGAATTCATCCCAACTCTTGATGTGTTCCGCACTGTTCTCGTTGATGACCCCATCACGATCGAGAAAAATTGCGCCCTGTGTGTGCGTCATGGTCAAAACTCCGTGCGCTTAGTTAGCAACCAGAACGGGTTCTGCGGCCTGACGTTTCGCCAGCAGGCGTTCGCAAATAGCATGTTCCAGCATGAGGTGAACATCTTCAACCATCGCCATGTTGAAACTGGGAATGTGAACGGGTAGGTCTACCATGCCCTTCAGCTTGCCGCCGTCATAGCCCGAAAAACCAACGGTAATCGCGCCACCCTTGCGGGCCGCTTCCATCGCGTTCAGGACGTTGCGGCTGTTGCCGCTGCCGCTGATGCCGATGACCACATCGCCTTCGCGGACGAGGGGGATGAGCTGCTCGGAGAAAATAACATCGTAGCCGATGTCGTTGCCGAGTGCGGTCATAATCGAAACGTTATCGGTGAGCGCCACCACGCGGAAACGCGGTTGACCGGCGGTGATCGTGCGCTTGGCAAGGTCACAACCGAAATGGGTAGCGGTGGAGGCGCTGCCGCCGTTGCCGCAGATATATACTGTCTTGCCGTTCAGATTTGCATTCATGAGTGCGTCAATGACCGCATCAACGGCCTCAAACGGCACATCATTGAGAAGTTGTTGCACGGTGCTGAAATAGTGACGAATGTCCATAATGGCTAACGACTGCCCCCTTCAGGAGTTTCTTCATCTGCAATGTAATGCCACAACCTTGCATGAACCAAAAAAACAGGCGCTGACATTTGCAAGTACTCCTATTATTTAGGATAAGGCGAATAGTCATCTTTTTATCTTATGGGAGTTCTTTTTTACGAGTTTTTCATAATTGGGATTGCGGCATCCTTCAATAATTTCTTCGCAAACTCCAATGAGCATTCCCTGTGCGAACGCGCTATACTCTCGTGTCTCATTTTTTGAAAAACATACGGGGAGAAAATGAGTTATGGAATTCGCAATTACATTCAAAGGTGACATCAGCCCTAAGCGCACGGTGGCGTTGGTTCGTCAAGCCGAAGCCGCCGGTTTCACATACGGGTGGTTTTTTGATTCGCATGTCCTGTGGCGCGAATGCTACGCCACAATGGCGATGGCGATGGAACACACCCAGACCATGCGCTTCGGCCCTTGCGTGACCAATCCCGGCGTGCGCGAGTGGTCGGTGGCGGCCAGTTTGTTTGCCACGCTGGCGCAGCAAAGCGGCGGACGCTTCGATATGGGCGTGGGGCGCGGCGATAGCTCACGGCGTATTCTGGGCAAGAAGCCCCTCAACATGGAAACGATGGCAGAGTTCTGCAATGCCGTGAAAGGCATGATACGCGGCGATACCGTCCACTATGATGATGAAGGCAAGGACGTGCAACTGCCATGGGCGGATGGCTACGAGATGCCGGTGTGGGTGGCGGCTTACGGCCCGAAGGCGCTGAAGGCGGCGGGCGAAGTGGGCGACGGCCTGATTATCCAGCTGGCCGATCCTTGGTTGGTCAAGTATTTCGCCGATCAGGCGATTGCGGCGGGCAAGGCGGCAGGCCGCGATATGTCCAACTACAAAGTCATGTCCGCCGCGCCGGTGTGGGTGGGCGATATGGACAAAGCTCGCACCCAGACGCGCTGGTTCCCGGCGATGGTCGGCAACCATGTGGCGGATATTGTCGAGAAGTACGGCAAGGACGGCGGCAATGATATTCCGGCGCGCCTGACCGAATACATCGAAGGCCGCAAGGGGTATGACTACCGCCATCATGCGGACAAAGACGCCGATCATCTGGGTTTCATCAAGGATGAGATTGTGGATAGCTTCGGCGTTCTCGGTTCGGTGGAGCAGCATGTTGAAAAGCTGAAGGAACTGGAAGCCGCTGGTGTGACCCAGTTCAACGTCTACCTGATGTGCGGTGAGGAGGAGCGCATGGTGGCGGAATACGCCGAGCATGTGCTGCCGCATTTCAAATAACCGTTGATTGTTCGGGAATCAAAAGGGCGAGTCTGGATTGGACTCGCCCTTTTTGTTTGGCGTTCTGCCGTTTGATTAGGGCGTGATTTGGAACCCATCTACAACGGGCAAAAAGACCTGCTCGAACAGCACGTCTTGCTCCGCATCGTTGGAAGTCATCACGATCAGCGCAATGCGCCCGTTGGCTTCGGTCAGTGCAAGGTTCACGGATAAACCTTGCAGCGTCCCCGCCAGCAACCGCCACTCCAACCCGTTTGCAGCGCGATTGACCACGCTGTTCGTATCCACGCCGAATTGCCGCGCCATAACGGGCATCACCATATCCACGCCTGCCCCCGGCAGCAGTTG
The DNA here is from genome assembly GCA_903864435.1 of uncultured Chloroflexota bacterium. Lineage (GTDB taxonomy): Bacteria > Chloroflexota > Anaerolineae > Aggregatilineales > Phototrophicaceae > CFX2. The sequence continues at coordinate 7,605 of CAIPFY010000343.1, forward strand.
GAACACCAGCGCCGTTTGATCGAGTGCGGATTGCTGCCGCGCATACGTTCCCGGCAGGATAGCCTGTTCTGCCCAGCCTTCGGGGATCACGCCGCTGTAGCCTAGCGTGTCGTTGCTGAAGGGCTGAAGCACGACAGTTCCGGTTTGCGCCGCCCCGATTTCAAATCCCAGCGTGATTTGCCCGATGCAACTGGTATCCGGTTGCTGGTCGGGGTTCTGGAAGAAGGCGCGGAGGATGCTCTGACCGCAGGTGTTCCCTAATGTTGCGGCATGCCCCCTGCCGGGGAAGGTGATGACGGTGCTGTTGCTCAGGGTTTGCGCCGCCAGTTCGCCATTGCTCGGCGGCGTGATCGGGTCGAACTCGCCGCTGCTGACCAGCGTGGGGATGCTGCTGGTCACGGGTTCGTTCTCGATGGCCGGTGGTGTTTGCGTGGTGAACGCCTTGCATACACTGAACGTGGCCCGGTCAACCATGCCGCGACGGGCAAATCCGCGCAGTTCGGGGCGCGTCTGATCCAGCGTGGCCTGAATGGTGGCGGGTGTGCTGAACGGGATTTCCTCGTTGCACTGCACCGCGTTGTTCATGCCTACCGAGATGCTCCCTAACTGGAACAGGGAATTGGTGAGCATGGTACTCAGGAGCGTGTAGTCGCCGTTTCGGATGTCGTAGATGCTCTTGGGCAGCGCCGGAATAAGTTCCGAGGCATACAGCGAACTGAAGATCAACATCGCGAAATCATCGCCATCTACCAGCGTTTCGCGCTGCTGATAGGTGTTGATGTCGGTCGCCATGACGGTGATGGGTTGCGCGTCGAACTGTTTCATCAGCCCAAAGAACACACCTTCCAGATCAGGGTAGGCCGTGTTGCAGGCCGCGTCCGCCTTGCAGCGTTCAAACAGGACGTTGAGCGAACGCTCGAAAGTCAGCGGCGCGTCGTAGAGGGTGCTTTGCAGCGGGACAACGCCATCAATCACGGCGCTGCGTACCACTTCGGGATGATCGCGCATCACGGTGAGCGCCAGCTTCGTCCCGTATGAGATGCCGTACAGGTTGGCCTGCTGATAGCCCAGCGCGTGCAGGATGTCCACGACATCGGTGGCGCTTTCGGCGCTGGTGTAGGCGGTCAGGTCTACGCCCTGTGCGCTCAACCGTTCGGCGCACTGGGTCAGCGAATCGCTCAAGCCTTCGATGTCCTGCTCCACGCTGGTCACGATGTCCAGCGTGTCCAGCATGAAGGTGTTGTATTCGGGGCAGTCCAGCGCGGGTTCGGAGTTCCCCACGCCGCGCTGGTCGAAGATGATGTAGTCGCTGTTGATGGCGTAAGGCTTCACCAACAACTCGTAGGTGTAGTTGATGGTTTCGGTGGTGCTGCCCCCCGGCCCGCCATCCAGATACAGGATGGGCGCGTCGCTTTTGGCCGGACTATCGCTGCGAAAGATCGCCACTGCCAGTTGGACGCTGCCGCTGGTCGGGTCGCTGCGGTTTTCCGGCACGGTTACAGTCCCGCATTCGGGGGTTGTTCCGGCGGGAATCGTGAAGTCGCAATCGGTAGGGGCGAAACGGGGCGAATCCCCTTGCGCCGCCGCTGGCAGCACACCGAGCAGCAGACAGGCGGCGAAAATCAACAGGTTACGCATACAAATCCTTTCATTCGATGAGGCGCATCAGGCCGGCATGAACACATACTGGTCGCTGAGGATGTCCAGCGTGATCGTCGCTTGACCGTCCTTCTCCTCGAACTTCAAATCCAGCCCAGCCAGCGGCGGGTCAGCCATCACGTACACCACCTCGCCCTGATCGTTCTTCATCGGGACGAGCCGCGTGCGGAACTCGCCTGCGTCTAGCGTCAGCGCGTCACCGTCCAGCGCCAGCGTGATTGTCCCTAGCGCGTCGTTCTGGAAGCTGCCCAGATACGGTTGCAGATCGGCGGCGGCGGGCATGGGCTGAATCCGCTTCTGTATCTTAGCCTGTTGTTCGCTGATCTGCTGGAGCGCGAAATCCAGCGTTTGCTGGTATTCCGCCGGTTGGTCGAAGATCAGTTCCAGCCAGCGACTAAGCACCGCGCCCGTGAACAGGTTCGCGCCTTGCGCGTTGCTCAGAATCACGATTCCCGTGTTTTGGTCGGGCAGGAACGCCAGTTCGGAGGTGAAGCCGAAGGTGTTGCCGCCGTGACTGATAAGGGGGACTTCTTTGTAGCTGCCGATTATCCAGCCCAGCCCGTAGCGGGTGGTGGCATCAATCTGAATTTGCGGCTTCCATGTTTCGGCAAGGTTGGCTTCGGAAATCACGCGCTTCCCGTCCGGCGATACGCCCTTGCCGAGTTCGGTCAGGACGTAACGCGCCATATCCTGTGCGTTCGACCACAGCGCCCCCGCCGGGGCAATCGGCGTGAGCAGGCTTTCTTCGCTCAGGGGGATGATCTGGTAATCGCCATTCAGCGTCGCGCCGTGCGGGATGGCATAGTCGCTGGAGGCGGCCACCGCGTCGGACGAGAAGGTGCTGTGGCTCATGCCAATCGGGTCGAATACCCGCGTTTGCATCTGCGTTACATAGTCGTCGTACAGGTTGCCATACGTCCCGCCCGCCGCCAGTGTCGCCAGATAGCCGCCGGTTGCCACCATCTGATTGCTGTACTGGAAGGCTTCGCCAATGGGCGTGAAGAAGCGGAAGGTCTGGAGCGATTCGACAATCTGCTCGGCGTTCGCGTTGTTGAACAGCAATTCCATGTCGCGGCGCGGCACGCCGGTGCAGGCGCAGAACAGATTGCGGATTGTCACCGTCTGGCTGAGATCGGGGTCGGACAGGGCGAAGGTGGGCAGGATGCTGCTGGTGGCGGTATCCCACGTCAGCAGCCCGTCATCCACCAGCGTTCCGGTCATCAGCGTGGTCATGGATTTGGTGGTGGAGCCGATCATCATCAGCGTGTCGGGCGTGACCGGGGCGCTGCCGCCCTGTTCGCGCACGCCGAAGCCCTGCGCGTAGACCACCTTGCCATCCTGCACCACGATCACCGCTGCCCCCGGCACATGCAGTTGGGCGAGGGTGGCGGTCACATAGTCCGTGAACGTGGTTTCGATGGCGCTCATAGGCAGCGCGGTTAGGCTGCTCAAGTCGGCAGTATCCACGCTGTTGATCTTGAAACCGGTAGCAATAATTTGAATTTGCGCGGCGCGTTGTGTGGCGGCGGCGATATCCGCATCGAACAGCAGCACATACACCTGATCGTTCACACGCTGTCCCACGCCCTGATACACGGTTTTCTGGTCGGCGCTGACCTGCGTCAGCAAGGCCGTTTCATCCACCCCCGGCGAAGATGGGACGGTTTGCGTTTGCTGCGGCGCGAAGGTGAAATCTGGCGCGACTGTCGCCCACGCCGCCGTGACCGCCGCTGCGGTATCCTCGCCCGTTTCGACCAGCGCGTACACCTTTAGCTTGCCATCCGGGTCGGTCAGCAGGGCAGCGCCGTTCGCCAGCGTTTCGGCTGTCCAGCCCGTCGGGACGGGGACGGTGAAGCGCCCATCGGGGTCGCTATACGTGTCTGAATTTTGTGCCAGCGCGGGCGCGGCGAATGCCAAGAATAAGAACGCACACAGCAGCACCAACCATCGAGTCCTCATACATGTTCTCCTGTGTCGCAGATGAATATACACGTTACAAGTATACGACTCTTGGCGGCGGTTCGGTGCGGGTCTTTTTCTTAGCTTCCCCTCTCCAAAACTTTGGAGAGGGGATGAGAGGGGTGAGGTGACAAACGATTATTCCGAGGTGGTCGGGTCGAAAGCATCGCGCACGCCATCCCCGATGACGTACAGGCACAGCACGGTTACGAAAATGGTGACGCCGGGGACAATCGCCATGTGAACGCCGCGATTGAAGAAGTTTTGCGCCTTGCTCAACATATTGCCCCATGTGGCGGTGGGCGGTTGTACGCCCAGACTGAGGAAACTGAGCGCCGATTCCGCCAGAATTAACCCGCCGATGCCGCTGGCGAGTGAAATCGCCGTCACCGAGATCAGGTTGGGGAGGATATGCACAATCATAATGTGCCATGAAGTCGAGCCGATTGAGCGTGCGCTGAGGATGTAATCGCGTTCGCGCAGCGAGATGGTTTGTCCGCGCACCAGCCGCGTCGCGCCCGTCCAGCCTGTGAACGCCAGCACGAGGATGAGCGCCTCTGGCGAGGGGCGGAACAGCGCGGATACGATGATGAGCAGGTAGATGGTGGGCAACGAATCCAGCGTGGTAATCAGCCAGTTCAGGGTGTCATCCACCCAGCCGCCATAGTAGCCCATCACCATGCCCAGCAGCAGGCCGATAGCGAGCGTGATGGTCGCGCCCAGAAAGCCGATGGTGAGCGAAATGCGCCCCGCGTGCAGCAACCGCGCCAGCAAATCGCGCCCCAGATCGTCCGTGCCGAGCAGGTGGCCGGGTGTGCCGATGGGCATCAGTTGATCGTATTCGGTGCTGTTGGGGTCAACATGCAGAACAAGGTCGGTGATGAGGGGAGCGCAGATTGCGGCCAGCGTCAGCAGCGACATGATGATGAGCGCGGTCATCGTCAGCCGATCGCGGCGCAAGCGGCGGAAGGCTTTGGTCATCAACGACTCGCCGCCGCGTAAGCCGGCTTCTTGTTCTGCTTTCAGGCGGGCGATTGCCGCTTTTTCGTGAATATCAGTAGTCATACCGGCTGCCTCCGCCTAATCAAAACGTACACGCGGGTCAATCAGCGCGTAGAGAATATCCGAGATCAGATAGCCGAGGATGGTGGCAACGGCTGCGTAAATGGTGGCGGCCATCACCACCGGGTAATCGCGCTGGGTGGCGGCGCTGGTGAGCGCCCGTCCTAGCCCCGGATACGAGAAGATGGTTTCGGTGATGACTGCGCCGCCCAGCAAGCCGGTGAGCGACGGGCCGAGGAAGGTGGCGATGGGCATGAGCGCGTTGCGTGCCCCGTGCTTGAACCACACCATCCGTTCCCCAAGTCCTTTAGCGCGTGCAGTGCGGATGTAATCTTGACCGATGACATCCAGCATCGAAGCGCGGGTGAAGCGGGAATAGCCGGCAATCGGGCCGGTTGCCAGCACAAATATAGGCAAAATCATGTATTCAAGACGCTGATAAATGGGGGGGCAGCTATCGTCCAGCGTGGTTTTGCAGCGTCCGCCCAACGGGACTACATGGAACGTGACGGCGAAGATGATGAGTAACATCAGCGCCAGCCAGAAGCCGGGGATGGCATCGAACACCACCGCCAGAATACGGGTGATGTTGTCGAAGATGCTGCCCTTGCGTACCGCCGCCAGAATCCCCAACGGAACGCCGATGAGGATGCCGACAGTGAGTGAAGCGATGCTAAGTTCTAAGGTGGGCATAATGCGTTCGGAAATGACATCCAGCACCGGGCGTTTGCTGAAGAACGAGGTGCCGAAATCCCCGCGCAGCACGCCGCGCCGTTCACCGGGGGGTTCCGGTACGCCGTCTCCGTCCGCGTCTAGTTCGCTCAACACGGCACGGTCTGCCACGCCGTCGCCGTCGCTGTCCCAGCGCACCCAATCGTCGCCGATCAGCCAGCGCAAATACTGTACATAGACCGGATCGTGTACGCCCAGTTGCAGCGCCAATTTTTCTTTCTGGCTGTTGCTCATCTTGGGGTTACTGAAGTACAGCACCCCCAGCGGGCCACCGGGCGCAGCCGTCATCAGCACATACGCCAGCAGGGTAATCCCAAAAAAAGTTGGCACCGCTTGCAACAGCCGGCGCAGGATGTATTTCACCATAAGACTGAAAACCCGTTCATATTGATGTGATGGGTGAGTGCCCCGTGCAGCGGACTGGCGGGGATGTTCAAACGGTGCGTGACGGGAAGGCCGCGCTCGCTCATTCCTGTTCCTTTCCGGTTAGGGAAAGGAACAGGAGAATAGGGTTACTGCGATTACTTGGCGCTCGCCAGGAACCACGAATCCTGATTCCAGCCAATCGAGGCCAGAGTCGGGTCCCAGTTCTGAAGGGTGGGCTGTGCCGCGCTGACGACCAGTGAGGTGTTCACCCAGATCCAAGGCGCATCGTTCTTCAGCAGTTCTTGCACCTGCTTGTAGATGTCGGCACGCTTGGCCTGATCGCAACCCGCCATCGTGGTCGCTTCGTCCATCAGCTGGTTGACTTCGGGGTTGTTGTACGAGGACACATTGAAGCCCGCGCCCACCACATCGTTCGACGGGTCATAGTTGGAGCGCAGATCGTTTGGATTGTCCGGGATGCTGTAGCCCCAGAATAGCATGATGGCGTCGTAGGTCTGGCCGGTCAGGTTCGTCACCAGCACGTTGAAGTCCACCATCTGGAAGTCCAGCTTCACGCCGACTTTGCTCCACTGGTCTTGCAGCAGCACACCCACCGACTCGCTGCCGGTGTTGCCCGCGTTGGTTTCCATCTTGAAGGTCAGCGGCGTGCCATCGGCGGCATTCGGAGCGCCCTTCGCCACGCGGGGGGTGGCCGGGTCGTTGTCGTCATCCACCCAACCGGCTTCGTCTAGCAGGCTGGCGGCTTTTTCCAGATCGAATGGATACGGAGACAGATCGCTGTTGAAGGCCCACGAGGTCGGCAGCACCGGGGCAGCCAGCTGGATGCCTTCGTTGCCCAGTGCCTTCTCGTTGATCTCCTGCCAGTTCATAGCGTACATCAGCGCCTGACGCACGCGCACATCGCCCAGAATCGGGTGCGCGCCCTGATCTATCGCCGCGCCGTTTTCGTCCAGCCCGTTCTGCGGGTTGGCGGGGTCAGCCAGATTGAAGCTGATGAAGCGCAGGCTGGTGGCGGGGCTTTCAAAGACCAGCGCCTCGCCGTTCTTGCCCATTTCGCGCAGTTCGTTCTGGCGGTCTTCCGGTGCGCTGAAGGTGGTCAGTTCGCCCGCCTTGCCCTGTTCGAGGATCAGGGTTTCATCGGCGACGCTCTTGAACACCCAACCTTCGGGGACGACGTAGCCATACTGAGCATCCGGGTAGGTCTGGTCAGCTTTGAGCGTGACCTGTTCGCCGGGGCGGAAGTTGGCGAAGCTGAACAGGCCAGCGGTCACGGTCGGGTTCATGTTGAAATCGGTGGCTTCGTTCATGTCCGCGAAAGCCGCGAACTGCGCCGAATACACATGCGACGGCACAACGGGCACCGCGCTGATGTTGCTCAAGGCCGAGCAGTCGGCTTTCTTGATGGTGATGACCAGCGTGGTCGCGTCTTTGGCTTCCACCGAGTCAATCGTATCCAGCACGTAGGTGAGGGCGGTGTTGGTTTCGCCACTCTTGATGGCCTCGAAAGCGTAAGCATAGTCAGCAGCCGTGATGGGGGTGCCGTCGCTCCACTTCCAGTCATCGCGCAGGGTGAAGGTGTACGTCATGCCGTCTTCCGAAATGCTCCAGTCGGTCGCCAGCGCGCCGGGGGCATTTTCCTTGTTGGTGGTCGAGAAGTTCACAGTACGCACGTTGACACCCAGCAGGCTGGGGAACAGACGAACCGCGACGGCTGCCGACGAACCATCTTGAATCAGGATCGGATTCAGGTTGGCGATGTCGCTGCCGAGGTTCGGCGCGATGATCGGCGTGCCTTCGCCAGCGGCGGGCGGGGTGACATCCTGCGCGAAGGCCGGGGCGATCATCAGTGCTGCACCGATGAGGCTGGCGGCGGCCAAACTCCACAAACGTTTCATATCCCTGTTCTCCTTAATACCATTACAGCACGATTTTGGGACACGGCACGAAGCCGTGACCTGCACGGGCGTAATTGTAACAAATCAACCCCGACCTATACAAATCTTGTACAGGCCGGGAATCCGGGATGGTTTTGGGCGTTGCGGGCGGCGGCTATTCTTCCGATGGGTCGTCGGTTTCCAGCAGGCGCGACAGGTCTGCCGCCTGAATCTCCGGCGAAGGTTCTACGTAGCGTTTCCACAGGCGTTGGCTGATCGCCTGCGCATTCGCCGCCGCGCCATATTTGGCGAAGTAGGCGCACACGCGCTCGATGTCGCGCTCCAGAATGAACCGCGCTTGCGTGTTACGGTGCGAATCCGTCACCTGCGGGAAGTCAATCAAGGTGATCTCGCCATTCAAGTACAGGATGTTGTAGGCCGACAAGTCGCCGTGAATGACGCCGATGGACAGCATCAACTCCACATTGCGCAGCGTTTCGTGCAGCAGGCGTTTGGCTTCGGCAGCGTGCAGCACCACATCGCTGAGTGCAGGCGCGGCGGCGAGATCATCCCCGATGTAGCCCATCAGCAGCGCGTTCTCGGCTGCCGCCACCGGGCGGGGGACGGCTGCGCCTGCCGCATACAGCCGTTGCAGCGTGGTGAATTCGTGCATCAGCCATGAGGTGTGTTCCACTTGCCGCCCGAATTCGGTTTTCTTGCCGATGGCGCGGATCACGCGCTCCTCGTTTTCGCGCTGCACATGGCCGTCCGCCGTGAGATAGGTGCGGCCTTCGCGGTACATTTTGTCGTTGCGCAACTGGCGGAACATGCGTGGACGGTAGACTTTCGCCGCCAGCCAGTCCAGTCCCAAGCCTTGCCGCGCTGCACAGCGATACACGCTGGCCTCTTTGCCGCCGCGCACCTGTGCCACCACATCGCTAATGTATTCCTGCTGGAGGAACGGCTTTAGCGATTGCAGCAGCCACGTCGATTCGTAGCGCGAGGGCTTGTAGCTGGTGGCGAACGTGTCGCTTTCCAGCGCGGTGGGTTCAGCGATGGCTTGCAGAATTTCGGTCTGCGATTTCTTCGCAGTGTGATTCCCTTTTTGCTTGCGGGCGCGTCGTGTCTGCCGGTCATTCCGCAGCGGGTCGTACTGTGCCGCGAACTCGTCGTATTCCGAGTCGTCGCCCCACATCTGTCGTTTCGTACTCAAGATCGGTTTGTCCTCTGCGATCAGTTTTTCTTGATGATAAACAGGCCATTTAGCGCAAAGACGCTATGCCGATTGGGGCGCAGGCGCAGGGGAATCGTCATAAGCAGCGGCCTATGCGCGAATCAACCGCGTCCGGCGCACGAAAAGCCGGAGCAGGCGCACATCAAGCGGCTGTCAGATCGCCAGCAGGAACGGATTCAGCGGAGGGAATCGCGTTAGCGAACGAGGCCGGAGGATGCACGCAGTTCAACATGGGTGACAACAAGGGTAATTTTAGCCATGCGTGTGCCTCCTTGAATGGGGATAACTGTTCGTTCAAATTGTATTACAGAAAGTCCTGCGTTGTCAAAGGTCAAAGAGGGTTTCAGTGGGTCATGACAGGTTCAGTTGGGGCTTTTCCGGGGTGGCGCTGGGCAACCACACGCGGAACGTGGAACCTACGCCCGGTTTGCTCTGCACTTCCACCTTGCCGCCGTGCTGCTGCACAATCTTCTGGACGATTGCCAGCCCCAGCCCGGTGCCGCCCCGGTGGAACTGCTTCCCGTTGTAAGCGCGGAAGAATCGCTCGAAGATTCGCGCCTGATCTTCGGGGGCGATGCCGATGCCGTTATCTACCACATCGGCCAGTACGCCGTGTTCGGCCTCCCGCAGCCGCAGCGCGATCATGCCGTCTTGCGGGGTGTAGTTCACCGCGTTTTCTACCAGATTCGTGAACACGCGCAGCAGGCCGTCTTCATCCGCATACACACGCGGCAGTTCCGGCGGGAACTCGTAGCGCAGAACGATGCGCTTCACTTCCATTTTGGGCGACAATTTTTGGGCGACAGTTTCGAGCAGATGACGCAAATCCATATACACCATCGTGTGCTGCGGGGTGTATTCGAGGCGCGAAATCGTCAGCATATCCTGTATGTAATCGTTAATCGCCCCGGTTTGCTGGCGCACAATTTCGAGTTTTTGCTTCTGCCGTTCCGGGTCAGACAGGCGCTCCAGCAGGTCAATACTGGTCTGTAAAATGGTTAAGGGCGTTTTGAGATCGTGTGCCAGCGTGTCCACCAGATCGCGCATCACATCCATGCGCTCGTTTTGCAGCGCCAGTTCTAACAGTTCTCGTTCACTGCGTTTGCGTTCGGTGATGTCCTGCATGACGCTGGACATGGAATCCAGCGTGCCGTCCGGTCTATAGTGCGGGGTGATGGTTTGCGCGACCGGAATTTCACGCCCGTCGCAGGTGAGGAGCGCCGTTTCGCCGTGCCAGACGCCGTTGCGCAGCGCGGTGGGAACGCCTTCGTTCTGGATGATGGCGATTGCCCATGCCGGGTGGTAGTCCGCAGTATTCGGGCTGATTGCGGTTTTGCCGTCTGTCGGAAGGCCGACCATGCGCCGTCCGGTGCGGTTGATATACGTCACCTGCATGTCCGAGTTGACGATCCCCACGAAATCCGAACTGCTTTCGACAATTGCGACCATGCGTGCTTGCAGCATCAGTGCTTCGTCGGCGGCGCTGGCTGCTGCTTGCAGTTCAATATCCCGTGTTTTGAGTTTCTGTTTGTCGGCTCGCCGCTTACCGATAGACATGCGAATATTCTGATCCGCCACCACCATCATCAGGGCGAATATGATCCACCCGATGCTGTAGCTAATGGCGAGTTCCAGCATGTCTTGCTGGTATAACTGCACCGATTGATTGCGGGTGGTATACACGCCCAGTATCAAAAAATTCGTCAGAACGTTGATAATGCTCATCACAATCGCTGCCCGCCCGCCCAGTATCAGGCCGCTAATCATGATGGTGATGAAAAAAACTGCATAGTTGGGCGAGGTCAGCCCGTGAAACAGGAGACTTTCGGTGGTGAGCGTGAGCCAGATGCCCGCGACGAGGATGACTGCCGATATACGAGGATAACCGCGCCGGATGAGCCAGAACAGGCTGATCTGAATCAGCAGAACCATACTGTTCATCCAGAACAGTAGGTCGTTGTTCACCAGCTTGATGAGCGTGCCTAGCAACAGCGCAAATATGGCGATACTGCATATCACCATCATCAACTGCGCTAGACGGGTTAATTCCTCATCTGCGAATGAAGGTGTAAAAAATTGGCGGATACGATCTGGAACAAAAGACAACACTGGGTTATTACCCGTTGTTTTATCAGGAGAACTTAAATTTCTATCACATGCAAATTATAAACCCGAATTGTTCCCTGTGACTATGCAGGAATTTGTTACGGTATTGTTGTAAATTATTTCAAGTGTGCTTACGGCGGGGTGATGCCGGACGTTTGCTCTGCGCCCGCCCTGCGCCCCGATGACAATCTGCAACGCTATGGTAAAATCCTGTTTCATGAAACGTATTTCCTCCCTCGCACTGATTGCCTTCCTGTGGTTTGGTTTGGCGTCGTTGGCTTGCAACCTGACCAGCCCGGAAACGCCTCCTACGATCGTGCCGCGCATGACCGATACCCCGCTGCCTACGCTGGGCGTCGCCATCGCCGCCACGCCGCAGGAACTTCCGCGCCAACCCGCGCCCGGCCCGCAGGTCGGCGCGAATCTGGCGAATATGCTCAACATGGTCGAGTCTGATCGCCTGTTTTTGCATATTGATACGCTCCAGCGGACGCAGACCCGTCATGTGAACTCCACTACCACCGACCCGAACACCGGCATTGGCGCGGCTTATCGCTATGTGCGTTCGCAGTTCGATGCCATCGCGCAGCAGTCGGCGGGCAATTTCAGCGTGTTTGACCACACGTTCCCGCTGAAATGGTCGGGTGTGGACACGACGCAGACCAACGTGGTCGGCGTGATACCGGGGCGCGAAATCGGCGGCGGTATCTTGCTGCTCGGCGCACACTACGACAGCATTTCGATTGACCCCAACGACCCCACCTATTACGCGCCCGGCGCGAATGACAATGCTTCCGGCACGTCGGCGCTGATCGAACTGGCCCGCATCCTTGCCACACGCCAGCACAACGCCACCATTATGTTCGTGGCGTTCGGCGCGGAAGAAGTCGGGCGCGTGGGCAGCATCGAGTTCGTCAAGTACCTGCAAAGCCGGGGAATTACCGTAGACGCCATGCTCAACATGGACATCATCGGTAGCCAGACCGGGCCGAATGGTCAGGTGGATGACAGCACGCTGCGCCTGTTCTCGGCGGGGCCGAATGAATCGCCTTCCCGTCAGTTGGCGCGGGCGATCTACCTGATTGACTACAACCTGATCCCGAATATGGCGATCCGCATGCAGGATGCGGGGGATCGTGAAGGCCGTTACAGCGACCATCTGTCGTTCAGCGATGCAGGCTTTCCGGCGGTGCGCTTTATCGAGTCGCTGGAAGACCGCGTGCGCCAGCACACCCCGAACGACACGATTGAGGATGTGCAGGCCACCTATCTCACCCGCGCCACGCAAACCGTCTTGACGGTTGCCTCGGTGTACGCCGACGGGCTGATTGCCCCGCGCAACATCAGCCTGCGGGCGAACGGCAACACGCGCACGCTGGTCTGGGAGCCGGTTCCGGGCGCTGCCAGCTATTTGATCGCCCTGCGCCGTCCCGGTTCGCTCATCTACGATCAGCAGTTCCCGTGGAACGGCAACAGTGTGGACTGGGAAGGGTTCGTCTCGTCGCAGTATGTCGGGCTGGTGATCTCCTCGGTGGATGCCAACGGGCTGATGGGGCCGCCCTCGCCTGAACTCGCCATCCCATGAGCCGCCGCGCCGGATTCGGGTTGGCGCTGGTGCTGCTGCTCGTCGCGGGCGGGGCGCTGTGGTGGCGAACCTTCGCGCCGGTTGCGCCTGCTTCCGGCGAGTGTCAGCCGTCACCCCTGTACACCACGCGCATCGCGCCCGTTCTCGGCGCGAACGGGATGTATCGTCCGCCATGTAGCGCCTTTCGCTTCCAGTCTGCCGAATTTGACCGCGAAGTGCATCTCAACAGCCTCGGCCTCCACATGCCCGAACTGTCGCTACCGAAACCGTCCGGCGTGTATCGCCTGCTGGTCATCGGCGATTCGTTCCCGCAGGCGCTTCAGGTCGCGCCGGAGCAAGCCTTCCCGCAACTGACCGCCGCGCTGCTGACGGCGCAAAGCGGGCGTTCGCTGGAAGTGGTCAACCTGAGCATGGACGCTTTCGGCACGGATCGGGAACTGCTGTTGTACGCGCTGGCAGGCGCGTCGCTTCAGCCGGATGCGGTGCTGCTCACGGTGTATGTGGGCAACGATGTGCAGGACAACAGTGTTGATCTGGAGGCGCGGCACTACGGCTACCCGTTGCAACGTCCGTTTTTCAGCCTGTCGGCGGCGGGTGCGTTGCGCTTACATACGGACTCCGCCGCTGCCTATCAAGGCTCATGGGCGTTCCCCATCTTCCCCGCGCCGACGGTTGACCCGCCCGATCATCCGGCGGTGCTGTCGCGTGAGCCGTATCAACTGGAATATCCGGTGGAACTGGGGCTGTATCTGCCGGAAGATCGCCAGTGGACGGTGGCATGGGCGCTGACCGAGGCG
>CAIPFY010000344.1 GCA_903864435.1 uncultured Chloroflexota bacterium
CCCCTCCTGCGTGAGGGCACGGGGCTTTTTCCCGCTCGTGAGATTGATCGACAACTCCCACTCCTGTACCGACCGGGCTTTCAGCACGCTATTCGAGACATTCGATAGATCAACGCCTCAGCCAAAATTCAAATCTTAAGGCTCCAAAAGTGAATTTTGGGTTAGTTTTAAGTTATGACATTTGGTTCATCTGAAAGGAAACAACAGATCATGGCACGGCGTTTGGTTGGTATTCTGGTTATGGCGCTGGCGCTGCTGGCGCTGGCGGGTGTCGTTTCGGCGGACGGCGGCATCAATGGCGCTGCGAACGGTTATTTTGGCGGCGACAGCTTCTTTTGCAACAGCACACGCGGTTGCTGGCTACTGAACAGCAATAGTCCGGCGAATGGGTCGGTTCCCACGCTGCTAGGCGAATTTGCACAGGCCGACATTCAGGCTGCGCTGGCGACCTGCGCGGCGGAAAGCCACAATGTCACGGTAGGCACAATTCAAGGTACGTATGGCCCCTTCACCCTGTCAGCGGTATATGACGGCCCGAACGCTGATCCGGTGTGTTCGCTACAAATCAATGCCTCTGAAGGGTCGGGCAAAGAAGCCAAGCCCTATGTGTTCAAGCCAAAAGCAAACGGCAGTTACGACTCGATTAATGCACCGCTACCTTCTGGCAAATGCCAGCGTGATCTGGCGGCCATCGGTTGGTGGAGCGTGGATCAGATGCATCACCTCGAAGGTTTCGATGTGATGGACTATTCTAAGCCGGACGTGTGGACGGGCGTTGATAGCCTTTTCCTCGAATGGCTCCCTGATAATCCGGGTTTCCCCGCTTGCCCCGAATCGGTCGGGTAAATCGCCCCTGTAGCGTAAGATAAGACAGCCGGCACGGGTTCGCCTGTGCCGGCTGTTTTTATGTCGGGTCGCGCACAGCCGTTCAACGACCCGATATTCGCGGCGGGGGCTGTGTGGCGCGACGGCGCATCATCCATCTACCGTGAAGCGCCGTTCTGCTATACACTACATACCATATTCAATCGTCCATTCTGGAAAAATTATGCTGCTTGCTCTGGATACAGCCACCACCACCATGAGCATCGCCCTACACGATGGGCAGTCGCTGCTGGCGGAACAAACATGGCCGAGTGATAACCAGCACACAGTTGAACTGGCTCCCGCGCTGGAAAAACTGCTGGCCTACTGCGGGCAAACCGTAGCGAACCTGACCGCGCTGGCCTGCGCCACCGGCCCCGGCTCGTATACCGGGCTGCGGATCGGGGTCGCGTTCGCCAAAGGACTCGCCTCGGCACGCAAGTTACCCCTCATCGGCGTTTCCACGCTGGATATTCTGGCCGCCGCACAGCCCAACTACCAGAACACGCTGATCGTGGTCGTGACCGCCGGACGCGGGCGCGTGGCAGTGGCGCGTTACCAGTGGCGCAAAGGCAAATGGGTCAGCCGGGGCGAACCGCAGTTGATGAACTGGGCGACTCTGTTCGCCAGCGTGGACGGCCCCGCGCACCTGACCGGAGAAGTGAGCGCCGAAGGTTACGAAAAATGGAAAACGGCACAGGCTAACGGAATCCCCGTTTCGCTCGTCTCTGCCGGACACCGGTTGCGGCGGGCGGGCTTCTTGGCGGAGGAAGCGTGGGCGCGGTATCAGGCTGCCGACCAAACCGGATTCGACGCGGCGCAGGTCACGCCGTTTTACATCAAGACTCAGGATGTCCCCCAAAATTGACCGGATTCTACGCTATATGGCGCTGGCCGATCTGTCGCAGGTAACGACGATTGACCGGATAGCGTTTGATATTCCATGGTCGCTGCGTACCTATCAGTACGAAATCCTCGAATCGCCTTACAGTCACATGGTCGTGATGGAAAAGCACACCGAACATCCCGCGCCGGCATGGTGGCGCTGGGTGCCCCGCATACTCCAGCGCGATCTGACGGAACATCAGGTGCTAGGGTATGGCGGCATGTGGATGATTTCCGGCTCGGCGCACATCAGCACCATTGCGGTACATCCCGATGCACGCGGACAGGGTTGGGGCGAACTGCTGCTGCTAGGCATGGTGCGGCGGGCGATCACGCTAGACGCGCACGAAGTCACGCTGGAAGTGCGCGTGAGCAATGACCGCGCTCAAAATCTCTATCGCAAGCACGGTTTTGAAACCACCTCCATCAAACCGCACTACTACCGTAACAACGATGAAGATGCTTATGAAATGTGCCTGTCAATTCACCGCGCCGAGTCCCGCGCCCGCGCCGAATCGTCCTTTATCCGCGCCATGCTCCAACGAGGCGTAACCGATACGTTTAGCGACAGCGACTTGCCCCCGCACCTGACCGAGGACGGAAGGTAACAGCGTGCATATCCTGATGGTCACGAACTATTTCGAACCCGATCAGGGCGCGGCGTCCATCATCCTCACGCGCCTCGCCCGCAAACTGCGCGGGCGCGGCCACCAGATCACCGTCCTCACCAGCCTGCCGAATTACCCGCACGGGCGCATCCTCGACGGCTACAGGGGCAAGTTCGCGGTGGTCGAAGAACGCGACGGGGTGCGCGTGATTCAGACGTGGCTGTGGGCCACGCCCAGCCCCAAAATCAGCCGCAAATTCATCAGCCAGATTACGTTTATGCTCACCGCCATCCTGCGCGGCCTGTTCTTGCCGCGCCCGGATGTGCTGCTGGTGGAAGGCCAGCCGATCTTCACGCAGATGGCGGGCGTATTCCTGAGCGCGGTCATGCGCCGTCCCTACGTGCTGGATATTCATGATCTGTGGCCAGATCACATGCTTTCGGTGGGGGCGCTGACCGAAACGCATCCGGTCTATCGCGCTGCCCGCTGGCTGGTGAACCGCAACTATCGCGGCGCGGCGCGAATCATCGCCCTCACGCCCTATCTGGAACAGGTGATTCGCGGCTACATCCCGCCCACTGATAAGGTCAGCACGGTGTTCAGCGGGGTGGATTTGCAGCGGTTTCAGCCGGGGGTGGATGCCCGCGCCTTCCGCGAAAAGCACGGATTGGGTGATGCGCGGGTGGTGGCCTATATCGGCACACTGGGGACAGCCTATGACCCACTGACCATGCTGGAAACGGCGAAACGCTTTGCAGACCGCGAGGATGTGTTGTTCGTCATCATGGGGACAGGAACGCAGCAAGCGGTGGTGCGCGAACGCTTGGCAAAAGGCGATTTGCCGAACGTGCGCTGGATTGACTGGGTGGACTACGCCGATATTCCGCAGGCGTGGGCAGCCACACAGATCGCATTCTGGGCGCTGCACAATCACCCGCTGCATCGCGGCGCAATTGGCACCAAAATGTACGAGGCGATGGCCTGCGGTGTGCCGGTGACGGTGGCGCTGGAAGGCGTGGTAGCCGATGTGCTGCGCGACAGCGGCGGCGGCCTGTCCGTACCCTTTGGCGATGTGGAAGGACTGAGCGCCGCCATCCGCCGCCTGCTGGACGACCCTGAGTTTTACCAGCAGTGCAGCGCCGCCGCCCGCGCCTATGCCGAAGCACACTTCGATGCGGAACAGGCCGCCGCCCGCTACGAGGCGGCACTGACCGGGGTGATTAAGCGAAAGGCGGATGACGAATGAAAGATTGCCATGTACTCAAACTTGTGAACACATCCGTTCGTGACGACCCGCGTTTGATATCCGAAGCGCGTTCGCTCATCCGTCTAGGCTATTCCGTAAAGGTGATCGGCCTTGCACGACAGGCTGGCTTGCCTGTGTACGATCAAATGGACGGATTCGATGTTATTTTAGTTCCAATGGTCACGCAATCCCATCCTGTGAAATTATTACAAGCGTTGTGGCGTTTTTTACGGGCTGATTTAGGGGATGTGTCTGAAGTTCCGGACAGTCGCACAAGCAATTTGATCTCCTTCCTCTTTTTCAACCTCTGGCTTATTCGCATCGGAATAGGTATCTCAGCCCAAGTGGTACATTGTCACGATGTTTTGCCACTTCCGGCGGCGTGGGTTCTAGCATGTTGGAAACATTCACACTTCATCTATGATGCACGTGAGAGCGTCCCCGATTTGTACATCGGCATCAAAGGTCGCCTGATTACGTTTATTGAACAGCGTATTTTGAGAAAAGCAGATGTCGTTATCACGGTTGGGGAACGGTTAGCTCGCGCACTGAGCAAGCGTGGCGCACGGCGTGTGATGATTATTGGAAACTGGAAAAGACTGGACGATTTTCAAATTGAGGCTGATCGGATTGAAGCCATTCGCCAACACCTGCAACTCTCTGAATACAAACTGGTCATTTCCTATTTCGGCTCACTTGATCCGACTCGGGACATCATGCCCTTGATTCGTGCAGTGGCGCATTCACCGGAAGTGGCACTCCTTATTGCAGGCCGAGGTACGCTTGAAGTTGAAGTTGCACAAGCGTCTTCGGGTGTTCCTAATATTCGATGGTTAAAATGGATTAGTTTAGCGGATTTGCCACTCTATACGCATTTGTCGGATGCGCTATATTACTGTCTCAACTTCAACCAGTCCGAGCAACAAGAGTTGAGTATAGGAAACAACTTCTATAGCACGCCGAATAAATTGTTTGAAGCATTTGCGGCTGGGAAAGCGATCATTGCCCGACGTGGGATCGGTGAAATTGGGGAAATCTTAGATCAAATACCCGCAGGTATTTTGCTGGATGAAGTGACTCCACAAACCCTTTACGCAGCGTTTCAGCAGTTACAGAATCCTGATATTTTACAAGCACTGCAAAGCGCGGCTTTAGATGGTCGAATGATGTATAGTTGGGATGTGGCGGAAGAACGGCTAAAGCAGATTTACGGTGAATGGTTAAGCATTGACCAAAGAGATGTGAGTTGATGGATTTTTACACAAAACTACCTTCAGTCCCATTGGTGGGAGACAAACATGAATTTGTCATTCAACAGTGTAAAGGCAAACGTGTACTGCACTTAGGTTGTGTAGATGCCGGGGTGCTAGAGGAAAAATGGCAAGCGGGTATCTTGTTGCATCAACGGTTAGCCACTGTAGCGACTGAACTGTGGGGCTTTGATATTGACTCTGCCGGTATTCAATTCTTGCAATCCAAAGGTATACCTCATCTTGTGGCAGGAGATGGTAGCCGGGTTGAAGACCTCGCGCCACTACAAGGAATTATTTTTGATGTGATTGTGGCAGGCGAAGTGGTAGAACATCTCTTGAATCCGGGATTGTTCCTAGATGCCATTAAAACCTTGATGACACCCGGCGTATCCGAGCTTATTGTGACAGTACCCAATGCCTATGGCATTGACTCACTCGTGGCGCTGCTGCGTGGGCTGGAATACGTTCATCCTGACCACAACTATTGGTTTTCCTATCGAACCATTACAAATCTCATTCTGAAGCGAGACTACCAGATCAAAACGATACTGGCCTATTCTTATCAGTTAGTTCCTTTCTTCTTTCGCCCTAAGCAGACCAGCCTGC
>CAIPFY010000345.1 GCA_903864435.1 uncultured Chloroflexota bacterium
GCCTGATGCTGCAAAGCCCGAACCTGCTGCTGCTGGACGAACCGACCAACAACCTCGACATCCCTTCGGTGGACGTGTTGGAGGGGGCGCTGGAGGAGTTTGAAGGGGCGATCCTGACCATCTCGCACGATCGCTATTTTCTGGAACGCATTGTAGACCGGACGGTGGAACTGCGGGACGGTGAACTGATCGGCGGCGTGCCTTGAGTGGGGGATTTAATAAGGAGCAGGAGAGCATGACGCAGCAAATTGTACTGGTGACGGGCGCTTCCAGCGGCATCGGACGTTCGATAGCTGCGCTGCTGGCGGCCAACGGCTATCGCGTATTCGGCACCAGCCGCCATCCGGCGCAGCCTACGCTGGACGGCTTCGAGATGGTGGCGCTGGATGTCACCTCGGACGAGTCGGTAGCGGCCTGCGTTGCTGAGGTGATCGGGCGGGCAGGCCGGATTGATGCGCTCGTCAATAACGCGGGCGTGGAACTGCTGGGGGCGCTGGAAGAAATCAGCATCGAGGAGGCCAAAACGCTGTTCGAGACGAATTTCTTCGGCGTGATGCGGATGACGAATGCCGTCCTGCCGGAGATGCGCCAGCTCCGGAACGGGGTGATTATCAACATTGGTTCGCTGGCGGGTACGGTGTCCGCGCCGTTTCATGGCATCTACAGCGCCAGCAAGTTCGCGCTGGAAGGCTATACCGAGGCGCTGTGGTTCGAGGTTGCGCCCTTCGGGGTGCGGGTGGCGCTGGTGGAACCGGGCTTTTTCAAGAGCGAGATCAACCGCAACAAGGCGCTGCCCGCCCGCAGCCTGCCGGATTACGCAGCGGAGCGAACCACGATGATCGCGGCGTGGGATCGTTCTGTCGAAGAAGCGGCAGACCCCGCGCCGGTTGCCGCGAAGGTGCTGCACATCGTGCAGGGGCGGGCGCGTGGGCTGCGTCACCGGCTGGGGCGCTTTGGATTGATGTCGCGCTTCAAGCTGGTCAGCCCGGAAGGGATGTTGTGGGTGCAGGTACGGCGGCAGTTCGGCCTCAAGCCGTGATGCAGCCGTACCTGTTAAGTTAGCCGCCGGTTTCGCCTTCGGGGATTTCCAGCGGCACATAGGCCATGTTGTTCCACCATTTCGGGAAGGCGGTGGCTGGCTGGTTAAAGTAGGCATCCAGAATGCGGCGCACAATGGGCGCAGCCGTCTCCGAGCCTTCGCGGGAGAACTCGACCATCGCGGCGATGGCGATTTGCGGGTTGTCGGCGGGCGCGAAGGCCACGAACCAGCCGTAGGGCTGCTGCCTGCCAGTTTGCGCCGTGCCGGTTTTGCCGCAGACGGTGTAGCCCGTTTCCTCGAACACGAACCATGCTGTGCCGAGCGTGGTATCGGTTGTGACCATGCACATGCCCTTTTTCACCACGTCCAATGCCTCTGGCGACAGGCCGTTCTGCCCGTCTACTTTGGGCGCGGCCTCGTAGGTGGGGTTTCCGGCATCCGTGCCGCTGAGTTGCCCGATGCGCTGCACCAGATACGGGCGGTAGAGTGTGCCGCCGTTGGCGACGCCTGCTACCAGCCGCGCCATCTGCAAAATGCTCACCTGCAAGCCGCCCTGACCGATGGCCTCGTTGATGGCCTGTTCCACGCTGGTCGCGGCGGGCAGGACGCCGGGGGCTTCTGTCAGGGCTTCAATGCCGGTGGGCGCACCTAAACCCATTTTGCTGGCATAGGTTAGCAGCACGTTCGAGCCGCGATTGAGGTACAGGCGGGCGCCCATTTCGTAAAAGAAGGGGTTGCACGAAGCCGCCAACGACTGCGACATGGTGATGTCCCCGGCGGGTTGGCTGGTGGGCGAGTCTGCTGGCTCCATTCTGCGCCAGTCGGAACGGGGCGAGGCGGTATCCCCGAACTGGGTGCGCCCGTCCCACGTCAGGCCGCAACTGAACAACTGGTCAACCGCCATCAGCTTTTCCTGCGCGGCGGCGGCGGTGGTGACGATTTTGAAGGTCGAGCCGGGGAAATATTGTTCCTGCGTGGTGCGGTTGCTAAACGGCTGGCGACTATCCGCCGACAGATCCGCGATCAGCATGGGGTTTTGCGCCAGCGCAGGGGTATCGGGGTTGAACATGCCGGGGTCGAAGAACGGGTAACTCGCCATCGCCAGCACCGCACCGGTATTGATATCCAGTACCACCACGCCCGCCCCCGGCGAAATACCCGGTGCGGCCCAGTTCGGTTCGGCGTAGTTGAAGGCATCGGCTAAGGCTTGCGAAGCGGTCATCTGGATGTTGTAGTCGAGAGTGAGTTGGGCGGACTGCGAAGGCGTTCCCTGCTTGCCGGCCAGTTCGCGCAGCAGCACCCCGGCGGGCGAGATGATGCGGAGTACCTGCGCCGGCATGCCCGCCAGTTGATCCTGATAGGCGCGTTCGATGCCCGATAGCCCGACCAGATCGCCCGGATTGTAGCCGCGCTGCCGGTACGCCTCTACCTGATCCGCCGGAATCTGCCCGATGTAGCCCGTGACATGCGCCATGCCGCCGCTGCCCGCATAGCGGCGGGTGCTGCGCGGGGTGCGGGTGGGTGCGCCGCAGGTTTCGTCAATGGCAGCGCCGTCCACCGCGTCAGTTTCGCTGTCCACTTCACCTATATAGAACACGGTGTCGGCATTGAAGCGTGCGAAGTAGGCTTTCAAATCGCGCCGCTGCCGCTTGAACACCCGTGCCAGCAGCGTCAGGCATTCTTCGACATCGAACATATTTTGCTGCGAACCGTACAGCGCGATGACGGTGCCGCCATCTTCCACCAGCAGGCGGCCATCGCTGCTGTAGATGTTTCCGCGTTCCTGTGTGCGCGACTGAGCTTCCAGCCGTGAACCCGCCGCGAGGCCGTTCATAATGTCGAGGCTAGACCACACGATGCCCCAACCGTTTGCGCCTTCAACCAAGCGCATGATGCGGTCGGTATCGGTGATGGTGCCAAAAATGGGCGATTCAAAGATGACGTTGTAGGTGATGGCTGCCGAGTTCCCCTGTAGCTTGGTTTCACTCAGCGAATAGGTGAGATTATCGAGGCTCATGGCTTTCGCCACATCCTCGTAGATGGCTTGAAAGGTGGGTAGCGCCACTTCGCTTTTGGTTTGCGCACTCAGCGCGGCGTACATGGCGGGGAAATCGTTCTCCTGCCAGTGGTTAAGGAAATCCGTTACCACATCTGTCGGGCCACGCGGCGCTTGCAAAAGGGGGATGACCGCGCTGCCCTGACTCTCGCTGCCGCCGCAACCAGTGAGAACCAGCAGGAACGTCGTCGTCAGTGCTATGAACAGCCGAACGCGCATCGTCGGGTTGATCTCCAGATCGCTTGCCGAGAAGGTCACTATAAACGTGCAGCCGAGTCAAGTCCAGACTCGGCTGCACAGCGTATCCTTCACGTTGCTCAAGCGTGGGTTTAGAGGCGTTCAGTCCTGCGAGGATGGTTTAGGGCTTGCCGCCGCCATTCCCGTTGCCGTTGCCGCCACCGTTGCCGCCACCGTTACCGTTGTCGCCACCGTTGCCGTTGCCGCCGCCGTTACCGTTGCCGCCACCGTTGCCGTTGTTGCCGCCAGCGTTGCCGTTGTTGCCGCCAGCGTTGCCGTTGCCGTTACCGCTGGTTTGTGTCGCGCCTTCCGCGCTCACATCGGCACTGCCGTCCTCACCACTCTCGGCGGGTTCAGCCTTCAACACCTGACCGGGGGCGAGGTCAGAGGGGTGAACATCGCTGTCGCGCATGATTTGTCCCCAACCTTCACCGCTTTGATGACGGTCAATCAAGTCCGCAGCCGTCGTTTCGCCGCTGCTGGCTTCCGCCAGTGTGTAGGCGCGGACTATGTTGCCGAAGCCGTTGCCCGCGCAGAACAGCGCCAGCACTTCATCCACCGACACGCTGAACCGCACCGCGATCTGATTGGCAACCGGATGATCTTCCGGCACGCAGTCGGTCACAGGTTCGGCGGTTGCTTCCGGTGTCGCTTCTAGAGTGGCCTCCGGTGTTGCCTCTGGTGTGACTTCGGGTGTCACCTCTAGCGTGGCCTCCGGCGTGAGTTCCGCCGTCGGTTCGGGGGTGACTTCCGGTGTATCCTCAAAAAATTCAAATGTGACTGCCTGCAAAGTGGTTTCGTTCAGCAAAACGCCGCTGATTATCACCAGATCGCCCACTTTGACCTGTGACGGGTTGAACGCGCCCGCCGGAGCGATGGTCAGGCCGGCGACCAGCAGATCGCCCGACGGGCTGATCTCTACCGCGCCGGTTACGATAGTGAGATGGCCTTCAGGAATCGGGGTCGAATCTTGGGCAAGGCCGGGTAAAATGAACCCCAGTGCGACAACGGCAAATAGGGCTGCGGTCAATAGTATTCGCTTCATGAATGTAACCTCCATGTGGAATGCAATGCTTCATATACTGTACCGCAATCTATCAGTGCAAGTTACGGCGATTTTATGCGGTTTATGTAGTATTTTGCTGCTGGCGGCTTGCGATACCCTAGCGACCAGCCCGAACAACGGCGCGTTTCAGGCCACGCTGCCGCCCACACTGGCGAGCGCCCCGGTCTACACCGCCACGCCCACGCCGACTGCCAGCCTGACGCCGACGATTACCCCTTCGCCGACTCTCACGCCGACGCTGACGCTCACACCTACTGCGACGCTCACGCTCACCCTGACTCCCACGCCGACGCTGACGCCATCGCCCACGTTCACGCCGTCGCCTGTTCCCACGCAACCGCTGTTCACGCTCACTCCGATTTCGCAGATCGGGATGCCGCCCGCCGTTACACCGCTGGCGGCGGTACTTGCGCCAACTGCCGGATGGAGTTGCGAGGATTTCCCGTGCGAGGGCGATGTGGACGGCTTCATGCAGCGCATCCAAGTGCCTGCGGGCTATGCGCTGGAACGGGCCGGTAAGTTCCCCGGTCAGCCGATGCAGATCACGGTGGGGCCGGATGGCCGCCTGTACGCGACAGTGCTGGAAGGTGGCACGCGCAACGGCGCAGTCTACGCGCTCAACGCCGATGGTAGCGCCCAACGCTACAGTGGCGACCTGATTTCGCCTGTCGGGTTAGCCTTTCAGCCGGGGACGGATGTGCTGTATGTGACGGCGCGTACCATGCTCACGCAGGGCGGGGCGCTGTACCGCATCCCGTCCGGCGGCGGCCTGCCAGAGCCTATCCTGACGGATTTGCCCTGCTGCCTGTCCATCATTGATAACCAGCCGAACGGCCTGACCTTCGGGCCGGATGGCTACCTGTACATGGCGATCGGGGCGCTGACCGATCACGCCGAGTCGCCGCGTCCCAAAAATCAGCCGTTCGCGGACATTCTGCCCAACGAGGCGGCTGTCCTGCGGATACAACCGCATACCGGCGCAGTCGAAGTGTTCGCCAGTGGCCTGCGGAACCCGTATGATCTGGCGTTCGATGCGTTCGGGGTGCTGTATGCCACCGACAACGGGATTATCGCTGGCCCCGGTGATCGGGTGCTGGCGTTGAGCAAAGGCGCGTTCTACGGGTGGCCGTACTGGCGCGAGCGCGGCTGCGAAACCTGCCCGCCCACCAAAGCCAGCGTGACGATTGCCCCCGATTTGCTGGCGCTGCCGGATTTGACGCTGCCACGCGGTCTTGTGGCCTATACCGGTACGCAGTTCCCGGCGGACGCAGCCAATAACCTGTTCGTGGCGCTGTGGAACGGTACGCCGGACGGTCAGCGGGTGGTACGCATTAACCCGCGTGATCCACTGCTGGGGCAAGAGGGCTACACGCCGCAGCCGTTCGTGACCGGACTCATTCGTCCGGTGGATGTGGCGCTGTCGCCGGACGGGGCGCTGCTGGTGGCAGACTTTATCTACGGCTACGTGTGGCGTGTGCGCTATACGGGGTAAGAGGCGCGGCGGCTGACGGCAGTCAGGCAGACCCGGAACGCACACCGCCTAACTCCAGATTACATTTGCCCTTCCTTAAATTGTGATATTGTTCACTATAGCGTGCTTCACAAATTCTATAATCTAAAAACAGCGTTCGCTGTGGATATTTTGCGATGACTGGATTTCGCTTGTTCAGGGGTGTGAGGGTGCTGCGGTTTTGCTACGCACTGACCATGTTCGGATTGTTGGCATGCCTGTCAGCCGGAATGGCAGCGGCGCAACCGCCATGGGCTGTAGAAGCCATCGCCATCAACAGCAACGGTTCAATGATTGCGACGGGATATTCCAATGGACAGATACGGGTTACTCAATACAACGGAGGCCAACTAGTCCGCGAATACAGCGATCCCACCCCAAACCCCGTCGTGACGGACATCGAGTGGAGCCCGACAGACCCCCAGATTCTGGCTTTTTCGATGTCAAGCCCCGACTCCATTTCCTCGCTCAAAGTATACAATGTCAGCATGGGCCAACTACTGACCAATATTGATGGATTGGGACTTTCGATAGATGCCATCACGTGGAATCCAGCAGGATCACAGATTGCGGGGATACTCTCTGATATTGGGTCGTTTAAGTCAGACTATCTTGAAATCTGGCAAATTCCCAGCGGCATCAACTTGCGATCAAGTACAGGTCTTAAGCCATCGCTGACAGATGTTTCATGGAGTCCCAATGGTCAGTGGATTGCCGTCGGGACTACAAACTCAGAAATCACCCTATGGAACGCCAGTGATCTCTCCCTTAACAAAATCCTCCTGTATCCTGAACAGACAATAGGTTCCTTGACTTGGAATCCTTTCAGCACCCAGTTAGCTGTTGATGCCGTTGGCCCTAATGCCGGGTTTCAGATTTATGACATCAGTAGTGGTGGTGTTGTAAGATCGATTGGCAATGCGACAGTCGCCAAGATTGCATGGAGTCCTGATGGCACACGTATTGCTGGAGCAGGAAACATTACGGCATCGATCTTAACATGGAATTCGCAAACTGGCGAAGAACTTGACACGATTACATTGAGTTCTAGGGTTACTGTTGTTGCTTGGTCGAGAAATTCCACTCAAATAGTGGCAGGAACAGGTGACGGCACATATCAAATCGTTACAGCCGCGGCCATTCCCTCCCGCAACGGCACAGGTCTGCGTGGGCAGTACTTCGATGCCAGCAATTTCACCGTCCCCAAGTTCTTCCGCCTCAATCCCAGTGTGGATTACAACTGGGGCACGCTCTCGCCGGATGCTGCCCTCGCCGCCGACACCTTCTCGGTGCGCTGGACGGGCAAGGTCGAGTCGCTGTACTCGGAAGCCATTACTTTTTATGTCACCCACAACGACGGCGCACGGCTGTGGGTGAACGGGCAGCCGATTATTAACAACTGGACGAACACCACGAATGCCGTCACCGACAGCGGCACGATTACGCTGGCAGC
>CAIPFY010000346.1 GCA_903864435.1 uncultured Chloroflexota bacterium
CGCACCTGTTCTTGAATGGTTGCAAGACGGTGCGCGTAGATGCTGTAGTTGGGGAGCGTCTCTAGTTTATTGGCCTTACTGCTGATGTCCGCCCGGATGTCCCGCGAGAGCTTCTCGAACTCATCGGCCTGTGTTCGGGTCATCTGATCCATCTGTTGAAGGCTGTCATACAGTTGCGAGCCGTTGTTGACTAAGGACTGCCAACCGACCAAATGGCGGTACTGTTCCTCAAAACGATCAACTTGCTGATTCGCTGTCTCCAACAGGCTTTCATAGTTCGGGAGTTCATGGGCGATTCGTGAAAGGGTATCGTAGCTTAACCCCTCTTGCGAAATCTGATTGCACGCTGAATCAATTTCGGATTTGGCATGCTGTACACTGGATTTGACTGTGGTACCTAGCCGGTGCAAATGGGTACGAAGTACGTTCACTTGATCCACATATACCACCGCGCCTTCGATGGGCTTAGCAATCAAATTTAGGCGTTCTTCGCTCAGCGGGCGCAAGCCTTTGGTCATCGTTACGAGTTGGGTACGCAGAGTTTGTTGGCTGCTTACTGCGAACACGCGCAAGGTCTCATGCCCCTTCTGAATGGCGCGACCCAGCCGATCAACCTGCTGCGGGTTTGGCGCACCGGACGCGAATTCCTTCTCGATGATGGTTCCCCATCGTTCAATATCGTTTTGTAGGGTGGTCAATTGAGCGTGATTGGGGAATCCTTGCCACATCAAGCCCAGTTCTTCTTCCAGACTGCGCAGATTAGTTTTGAGGATAAGCGGATCAACACTTCTGGTAGGAATCTCACGAATCAGGTGTTGCTGGTAGACTTCGATCATGTCGCGCTTTACCAGCAGGTTGATAAGTTCGTTGATCTCCTCATTCTGATAACCCAAGTCATGCGACCAGTTGAACACGTCCCCTGTATTCAGTACATGGATGGTTTCTTTTTGTACCGTTTCGGTTTTGTTCGAGTTCAGCAGCCATACCATGATTTGCTGCTCAAGCGGGTGCAGGCAGAACTTGACTGCGCCTTCCGCATCACGGGATGTCCAATCGCGTGTGACTTGGAGCAACGTGTTGAAAGAGCGTAAGAAGCTATCCAGAGCCGTATTGCTCAAGACCAGCAGCTTCGCAATGTCCTCTTTCTTCCCATCAATCTCTACATCACCACGTTTTTTATAGATGTTGTCCATTTCTTTGTTGGAGAGTGCGCCCACATACTTTTGCAGGGACGAGCGCCAGTTGGAGACAGCCATCAGGGTGTGATAGGTGCTCCCGTAGCGGGCTTGCAGCAACCGACCCACCGCTAATTCCGTCAGATCACTCCCCGCGGCACCTAACGGCGCTCCCACCTCACCATTGAACAGATCGCGCACGACATTATCAAGAATGTCTGGCTGGAAACCGGTTTTAATCACCTGATCGTCGCGTTTGGGAATCAAGCCGCCTGCGCGTTTTTCGTCCAACATCTGATAAATGTTCATCAGGATGAGCGGCGACAATTCATAGGGCGACCATACCCCTTGAAGCATCTGCTGGATTTGCAGCGGAATCCCTTCTGGGCGGACGTACATCAAATTAACAGGGATAATCGCGCCAAAATGCTTCGGGTATAGCTCGATTGGCTGGGCAATGATCCGGCGTTCCTCTTGATTGGCGTGGGTATTCAATTGATATTCGATCAGGACATCGCCGCGTA
>CAIPFY010000347.1 GCA_903864435.1 uncultured Chloroflexota bacterium
GGCATCGGGAATGCGGCGGCATTGAATTCGGCTGCACACGGGGCAGGCCGCGCCATGAGTCGCAGCGCGGCGACGAAATCTATCACGAAGTCTGAGCGCGACCGCTATTTGAAGGCGCGTGGTGTGACTTTGCTGGGAGGCGGATTGGATGAATCGCCGCAGGCATACAAAAATATCGAGAACGTTATCGCGGCGCAGGCCGATTTGGTCGAGATTGTGGGGCGTTTCAGCCCGATGATCGTTCAGATGGATGGCGCAGGCGGCAAGGCCGAGGATTAAGCTGAACGGGCAAAACCATGCTGGATTTTTGCCCCCAAATCCAGCATGATAGGCCGGTAACAGGGGAGATACGAATGACCGACCAAACCTTGATTGATGCGCCTGTTGATGATCTCGAATACTGGCGTAACCCGACCGGCATCGAAGTTCCACGCGACCGCCTTCGCTTTTTGTACATTCCAGATGCTGCCGAACATCATATGGTGTCATGGTTAGCGAAACGATTTTTTGCGTACCAGCGGTTACATGCCGGTACTCATAAGCAAATAACCAAAATGATTATGATTACGATGGGCGCTCTGCTGCCGGGGGTGTTGCTTCAGGATTACATCGCGCACGGTTCCAGCGGGGACATGCCTATGGTGGAATTCGGCACGTTCGGCGTGAAGTGTTACATTGGCCCCGGTCAACCACTCGATAAGCCGGAGATCGTTCAGCCGCTTTCGATTGATATTCGCGGTCATACGATTGGCATTGTAGAGGACTTGATTGATCTGGGGTTGACCGCGCAGTTTGTGCGTAACATTCTTTGTTCCGAGCAATACGGGGCGCTGGATGCCGTTATTCTGGCGCCTTACCGCAAGAGCAAATCGGCGGCGCTGGATGCGGAAATCATCACGTTCGGTGTGGTGCCGCATGATACATGGATTATTACGCCGCGTGAGCGTGTGGAAACCATGATGAAGCGCGTACCGTACTGGGCAGCACAGGGCGCTTCCCGCGAGGAATGTATCGAGAATCTTGTGCATATTGGATATGCCCGTTATTTGATAGACGAGTGGTTCGACATTGCATGGGGACGCACCCAATCTGCATAGGCTGGAGGCGGCGTGACGGACTACAGCATAGACGAACTGATCTCGGTTTGCATCTCACGGCAAGTTGAAGATGGTGAACTGCTGGCACAAGGCATTAACACCCCGCTGGTGATGGCGGGGTTTATCCTTGCCAAACTTACACATGCTCCCCGCGCCTGTTTTTCGTCGGCTATTGGTCAGGGGTTGGGGCAGGATTGGGCGCCGTTGAGCGTGGGGCGGGTGGAAGACCTGTGGTTAGGCAAGGCGCAGATTCATTTTGGGTTTGTGGCGGGTGCAGCGGACTTGCTGCCTGCGTATGCGACGAAGGAGTTTTTTCGCCCAGCGCAGGTGGATGCTCATGGGAATTTCAACAACATTGCGTTTGGCAGTGACTACAAGCACCCTCGTATGCGCCTGCCGGGGAGTGGCGGCATCCCAGATGTGACCGTGTTTTCGGAACACATCCACCTGTACGTGCCGCGCCATTCACGGGTGACGTTTGTCGAGACGCTTGATTTTCGGAGTGGTCTTGGACACATGCCCGAACGTAAGCGCGGGGCGGGCGTTCGTTACCTCATCAGCGATTTAGGGCAGTTCAATTGGTTTGAGGGGCGGATGCGCGTGACCAGCCTGCATGCAGGTGTGACACTGGAACAGGTGCAGAAAAAGACCGGATTCGATCTGCGCGTGCTACCGGATTTGGCGGAAACGCCGCCGCCCACCGCAGAAGAAGTTCGCCTGCTGCGCGAAGTGGTTGACCCGCTTGGCGTGCGTAAACTCGAATTACTGGGTGGTAGCGCCCGCAAAGACCTACTCCGCGAAATCCTCGAACGCGAGAACGCTTATTAGCCGCCCGTCCCGAATGACCAATTACGCAGCGTCATGAATCGGCTGCTGGGCGTGACTTCATAGCCCATCTGGATTCCGCTGATGCTCAACCGTGTGGCATAGGTTGACAGCGGGTAGTACAGCGGAACGGCGATGGCGCGTTCGACGAAATCGGCTTGAAAGCTCTGGTAGCGAATGGCGCGGTTGATTCCACTGTAATCGCGGCGCGCTCGTTCGAGTTCTTCCGCGATGCGGCGGTCATCCATTGAGCCATAGTTATGCCCATCGGGTTGACCTTGATCCCAGAAGTTGTAAACATCGGGATCGGCGCTGCCACCCATCGAGAGTTCCACTACTGCTGCATCGAAATCACCTGATTCCAGACGGGCTGTGTAGGTGGCGGCATCCACCATATCGGTTGTGACCCCGATACCCAACTGCGCCCACTGGGCTGCGATTTCACCTGCAATCTGGCTCATGGCTGAATCACCCGGCGCGAGGATGCGGAAGCTAAAGCGTATCCCTGCACTGGCGGCGGCAGTCGCTTGTTCATCGCTCAGGCGCGGGTTGGCGTTTTCCAGCATATTGCGGGCGGCGTTCGAGTCGGGGGTAGGCCATAGAAGATTGCCGCTGTAGGCCCATGAACCGGGAATCAAGGGGCTGTTGGCAACAACGGCTTGATTAGAGAGGTAGCGGGCGATGATGGAGGAACGATCCAGACCTGTCTGGAGGGCGACACGAACCCGTTGTTCGCGGAAGAAACGGGCAGTGTCACGGTTCCAATTGAAGATCAGAACGCCCAATGTGGGGTCAATGGCGGTGTGAATATTGATGTTCGGCAGGGTGAGCAAGGCTTCGCGTTCTGTGCGGTTTCGTGCCGCCAGTCCGTCCACCAGACCGCTTTCCAGTGCTGACCGCGCAGCATCAAAGCTCTCAAAGAGTTGGAAACGCATACGGTCAATGGCGTATCCTACCTGACCTTCTGGACGGGTACGATAGACCGGCGCGGCGCGAAGGTCAACGATGTTGAGTTTGCCGCTAGAATCGGCGCGTAAGGCTTCGATCTGATAGGCGCCTGTGCCGATGGGTGCGAGGTTAAAGGGGTGGTCGGCGAGGTGGGCGGCGGTTGTGCCACGCAGGGCATGTTCGGGCAGAATGCCAATGCTGAGGGCATCCAGAAACCGACCGAGTGGTTGCGTTAAGCGAAAACGGACAAGATCAGCATCCAGCACTTGCATTTCAACCGTTTGCCAGAATGCGCCCAACGAGGGTTCGCCGGGGAACTGGGGGTCTTGCAGTACCGAAATCGTATAGGCGACATCTGCGCTGGTGAAGGGGATACCATCCTGCCAGAGTACATCGTTTCGCAAGCGGATGACATATTCCAGACCGTCCGAGGAGATTACCCAGCTGGCGGCAAGATTAGGAAGGGGTTCCCCGTATTCGTTGATTCGCGTTAGTCCCTCGAAGATCAGGCTGGTTATGTCGCGGTCAACCGGATTCATGCTGGCAAACAGCGGATTCAAGCGTTGAACCGTGCCAACAACCGCTTCGTGAAAGGTGGGTGTCTCGCTGTCGCTGGTGGCAGGCGCGATGGGCGAGAGGACAAGCGGTTCCGGGGAGGTCGGCGCGGGTGTAATGGTTGGAACCGGCGCGGTGGGCGGTATGGGGGTGGGTGTCAATCCGGGAGAGGGAGGTGTGCTGGTGCTGCGGCTCAACATACTCAGGATGAACAAAGCGAGAGCCGAAAGGAACACCAACAACTGCCAGCGAAATCCGCGAAGCATAGTCGCTCCTTAAATGGGATTCATATCAAAACGGTGCTTTGGAGTCCAAAACACCGTTTTGAAGAGTCGCATTCGCCGCTGAAGCTGGATGGTAGCAAGCTCAGGTGTCGTTAGCTCTGGAAGGCAACGACTGACAAAATGGATATGGCGATGAAGGCGATTGACAGGCCGATTGTTACCTGAAACAGGATTTTTTCCAGCCCGCGACGGCTGCGTGCAATGCCGCCGCCTGCATCCCCACCCAGCAAGTTGCCAAGAGCGCCGCCCTTCACTTGCAGCAGAATGAGAATAATCAACAAAACCGAAATGATGATCGAGACAATCTGCAACGCTGTCTGCATGGCACAGCACTCCTAGTTCAAGGTCAAGGTTGAAAGTGCTGGCAGTATAGCATGGCAGGTTCGCCTTGCCTAGCCACTCTAACGAACAGAACCATTTTGCAGAAATTGGATGGCTGCTTCCAACTGGGCATCGCTCTCGCTGGCGGGATCGGTGCTGTTTTCGACAACGATATCCGGGGTGATTCCCTGTTTGTGAATCCAGTTGCCGTTCGGGGTGAGCCAGCGGGCGATGGTCAGGCGGACACCGCCCCCGTTCACCAAGCCCATCCATGTTTGTACAGTGCCTTTGCCAAAGGTGGTGGTGCCGATGATTTCGGCGCGATCTTGGTCTTGGAGCGCCCCGGCGACCAGTTCAGAAGCGCTGGCGCTGTCTTTGTCCACCAGCACCACCAGCGGCAGCGATACCCCGATGTAACGCTCCGGGTTTACGTCCAGATGATCTTGATTACCCCCGCCAAAATCTTCAATGACCACATTGCCCGTCTTGAGAAACAGGCTGGCGATATCAATGGCGCTGGTGAGGAACCCGCCCGGATTGCCGCGCAAATCCAGAATTAAGCCGTCGAGATGGTTTACGTCGAGTTCATCCAGTGCGGTTTTGACCTGATCGTAAGCCATTGAGTTGAACTCACGCAATTTGACATACCCGATTTGATTGTCGAGTGCTTTGGAGACCACTGTTTCGATAGTCATGCGACTGCGAATGATCGAGAAGTCCAATAGGTCTTCGCCCCGGCGCATCGTCAGGTTAACGGTTGTTCCTTCGGGGCCGCGCACTTTGGTGACGAGATCAAATTGCGAGAAGGTTGTTGCATCTTCTCCGTCTACCGTTACGAAAATGTCTCCACTCTGAAGGCCGGCGGCTTCGGCAGGTGAGCCTTCAAGGACACTGGTGATCTGGATTTCGCCGGTGTCAGCAATCGTTTCGACCACCGCCCCGATGCCCTCAAACTCACCGGACAGGTCATCGCGCATGGTGGGATATTGTTCCGTATCCATATATCCGGTAAACGGGTCATCGAGTGTTTCGATCATGCCGCGTATGGCACCGTCTACCAGCTGGGTTTGATCCAGCGTGTCGCGGTTCAAATAGCTGTGCTGGATGAGGTTGTAGACCTGCCAGAACGGCTCGAAGGCCTGTTGTGATTCCGGTGGCGGTGTGGTGTCTCCCTGTGCGCTCCCAACAGAATACTGACTGCCGAGGGCAAACCCCATCACGAAAACGGCCACGATCACGAACTGCGTTTGAAAGGGGCGCAGTCGTTCCTGTGCGGCACGTATCCAATTCATTGCATTTACTCCACATACACTTTAATCGTGAGCCTCATTATAATCTCAACCCGATTAGGGCTGCTGAGTTAGACGTGAGAATCGGCTGACCTAGAGGGATTTCGTAGGGTACGAGAACGCTAAAGGTGTCTGTGGTAACTCAAATCTGGCATGTTGATTCGGCTTCCCCTGATCCTACAGCGGTGAACGCGGCGGCGGCTATCCTGCGGGCGGGGGGGCTGGTTGCTTTCCCGACAGAGACGGTATATGGATTGGGAGCGAACGCGCTGGATGCTGCTGCGGTGGCGCGGATATTCATGGCAAAGGAACGCCCTGCGTCCGATCCGGTGATTGTGCATGTTCATGAGATGGCGCAACTGGCGCTGGTGGCGGTTGAAATTCCCCCTCTGGCGTACATACTGGCGGAACGCTTCTGGCCGGGGCCGCTGACGCTGGTGCTGCGACGGGCGGCGGTGGTTCCTGCTTCGGTGTCAGCGGGGCGCGATACGGTGGCGGTGAGAATGCCCGGTCATCCGGTGGCGCTGGCGCTGTTGAAGGCGGCACAGGTGCCGGTTGCCGCGCCTAGCGCAAACCGATTTGCGCGACCGAGCGCCACCACCGCTGACCATGTGCGCGAAGATTTGGATGGGCGGATTGAAGGGATTCTCGATGCCGGTTCTGCTTGGATAGGCGTGGAGTCGACCATTCTTGACCTTACCAAGACGGTGCCAATGGTGCTTCGTCCGGGCGGGGTTCCGGTGGAACGGCTGCGGGAGATGCTGCCCGATCTTGAAGTGGTCAGCCGTCATTTGCACATCACCGATACGCAGATCGAAGCGCCGGGGATGCTGTTGAAACATTATGCGCCTCATGCGGAACTGCGGTTGTATGCAGGAACCGCCGAATCGGTGCAGGCTGCGATGCAGTCCCATGCGGCGGTTGTGAGACGGGATGGGCGATCCTTCGGGTTGCTGCTACCGGATCGTGAAGCGGGGGCGTTTCGTCCCCAACCGGATGTGCAATTCAGCTTAGGCGATACGGCTGAGGAGATCAGCCACCGGCTGTTTGATGGGATGCGGTTTCTGGATCAAAATGGCGTACAGGTTATCTTGGCGCATTTATTTAACTCCGAAGGGTTGGGGCTGACGCTGAATGACCGCCTTTTTCGGGCTGCTGAAGGTCGGGTGATTGCTGCTGATGATGACCGGATGTAGTCCCCTATTTTGTTCGCTACGGGTCGTTTGAGAGTAGGGTGCTGATGCAATGGATTTCTATTGAAGATGCTGCTGATTTGATCGTGGATGGTCAAACGGTGGCATTTGGCGGGATGACGGTTTATCGCCGCCCTCTGGCATTTGTAAAGGCGCTTCTTCGCCGCACCCCCCGGCCACGCGACCTGACGCTGCTGTGTTTTACGGCGGGTTTGGAGTCGGATTTGCTGGTGGGCGCGGGCTGTGTCCAGACTGTGCGATCCTGCTATTTCGGGCTGGAGTCGTTCGGATTTGCGCCGATGTTTACACAAGCTGCACAGAAGGGGCAGATCGAAGTGGTGGAAGAAACGGAGGCCAGTCTCGCGCTGGGGATACGCGCCGGGATTGCCGGGGTGGGCTTCATGCCGTCTAAAGCGTGGTTCGGGACGGACTTGCCCCGCTTACGACCGGATGTGAAGCGGGTGACTGATCCCTACAGCGGCGATGAGCTGATGGCTTTTCCGGCGATTCACTGTGATGTGGCTATTCTGCATGGGCTGGAAGGCGACAAGCACGGAAATGTGCGCGTGAATAACAATGTGGGCGTGGATGTGGAACTCATCTACCTCGCCAAAACCGTGATTGTGACTGTGGAACGGGTGGTGGACGATATGGCACGGACGGTTGATTCGCTGCTGATTCCGTACCCCGGCGCAGATTACATCGTTCATGCGCCGCGTGGCGCTTGGCCTACAAGCTGCTATCCAGATTATCCGGTGGCAGGTGGTGAATTTATGCGCTATGTGGACGCCTGCAATGCGGGGGCGTTTGACGATTATCTCGCCCGATTGATAGACCCAGAGTCCGCACCCCACTAGATTCGAGTGAGCGATCGCAGTATAATGCGACCTATCTAAATGACAGTGCAGGGGAGTCCGTGTCAAGCGGGCTGAGAGGGCGTGAAATGCCACGCCGACCCTTAACCTGATCCGGATCATACCGGCGTAGGGAGCGCGTTTGAACACCAAACAAACCACCCCCTCCTATGCCGGCGGCGGTGGTTTTTTATTGCACTGGATGCGATTGGTTTAGCTGTGGAGGTGAAGGATGCGTCGTTGTGTGTTGTTCTTCATGTTGTGCCTGCTTCTGGGCGTGGCTCCGTTAGTGGCGCGGGACAATGAGACACTGACTCTCGTGACCCATGACAGTTTCAGTATGAGCGAGGATTTGCTGGCGGTGTTTCAATCGGAAACGGGTATCACCGTCCAGATTCTGCGAAGTGGCGATGCCGGGGCGATGGTTAATCAGTCCATTTTGAGCAAAGGCAACCCGTTGGGGGATGTGATGTTCGGAGTGGATAACACCTTTCTGGGGCGTGCGCTGGCGGCGGATTTATTCGTACCTTACGAGTCGCCGCTATTGAAGGATGTCTCGGACGAGTTCAAATCCGATGCTGAAAATCGGGTGACGCCGGTTGATTTTGGCGATGTGTGCCTGAATTATGACGCGGGGTATTTTGCGGCAGAATCGGCTGCAATACCGGAGTCGCTGGTCGACCTGACCCAACCGGCGTACAAGGGGCAATTGGTGGTGGAAAATCCGGCGACATCTTCGCCCGGACTGGCCTTCCTGTTGGCGACTGTTCAGCAATTTGGCACCGAGGGCGATTACACCTATCTGGATTACTGGCGCGATCTGGTCGCCAACGATGTGTACATCTCTGATAACTGGTCAGATGCGTACTACAACCAGTTCAGCGGCAGCGCGGGCAGTCAAGGGGCGCGGCCGCTGGTGGTCAGCTATGCAAGTAGCCCACCGGCGGAAGTGTATTTCATGGAAACACCCCCGGAGCAAGCGCCGACCGCTTCGATTGTGGCTGATGGGATGTGCTTCCGGCAAATCGAGTATGTTGGCATTCTGGCGGGCAGTTCTCATCTGGATGCGGCTAAGCAGTGGATTGATTTTATGTTGAGCGTGCCTTTTCAGGAGGACATGCCGCTGCAAATGTTCGTTTTTCCGGTAAACCCGGCTGCAACGCTTCCGGCGGTGTTTGAGCAGTTCGCTCAGATGCCTGCGGAACCTGTGCAGATGGATGCGGCGACGATTGATGCAAATCGTGAGGCGTGGTTGCAAGCATGGGCCGAAACGGTTTTGCGTTAAAGCAGGTGTTCATTTGGCGGCACGGGCTTCTGCTCGTGCCGCTGATTTTTCTTACCCTGTTCTTTTTCTTCCCGCTGCTCACCATTTTGCTGTTCAGCCTTTTCCCGCAGGGGCAGGCCGATTTCAGCGGTTTCCTCGAATTGATGACTTCGGCCTATTACTGTGATACGTTCGTATTCACGCTTATACAGGCCATGCTTTCCACCCTTCTGACGTTGGCGCTGGCTGTTCCAAGCGCCTATGTATTCACCCGCTTTCAGTTTCCGGGTAAAACGCTATGGATGGCGGTGGCAACGCTGCCGTTTGTGCTGCCGACGGTGGTGGTGGCGGCGGGATTCAATGCGCTGCTGGGGCCACGCGGGTTGTTGAATATGCTGCTGATCGGCACATTCCATCTGGAAACGCCCCCGATTCAAATGGATCGGACGCTGACGCTGATCTTGATCGTTCATGCGTTTTACAACTTCTCGGTTGCCCTGCGGCTCATCACCGGCTACTGGGCGAACCAAAGTCCGCGTATCGAAGAAGCTGCCCGTGCGTTAGGCGTGTCGGATTGGACGTTGTGGTGGCGCGTCCGGTTGCCGCTGCTGCGCCCGGCGCTGATCGCGGCGGCGCTGCTGGTGTTCATTTTCACGTTCACCAGTTTCGGCGTTGTGCTGATTCTCGGTGGGCCGCGCTTCGCAACGGTTGAAGTGGAAATTTACCGGCAGGCGAATGATCTGTTTAATTTGCCAATGGCGGCGGCGCTTTCGCTGGTGCAGATCGTGTTCATGTTTGTGCTGATGCTGTTTTACACCCGGTTGCAACGCCGGATGGTGGTTTCGATGACTGCGCAGGGCGCTGTGGCGCGAGTGCCGCGAAGCCCCGGTCAACGCCTGCTGGTTGGGGTGACGGTGGGCGGGATTGCTTTTCTGCTCGGATCGCCGCTGGTGGCGCTGGTGCTGCGCTCGGTGTCGCTGCAAGATGGGGTCGGTTTGTTTTATTACCAGCAGCTTGGCACGAATGCGCGGGGTTCGGTGCTGTTTGTGCCGCCGGCGCAGGCCATCGGAAATTCGCTGCTTTTCGCGCTGCTGACGACGCTGCTTTCGGTGAGTCTGGGGACGGTGACGGCCTATCTTCTCAGCGGGCGGGTTTCACGGTTGGCGGCGTTACTCGATCCGCTATTCATGCTGCCGTTAGCCACCAGCGCGGTTACTCTGGGTTTTGGCTACATTATCGCGTTTGATGAGCCGCCGCTGAACTTGCGCACCTCTCCCCTGTTGATTCCGCTGGCACATACGCTGGTGGCTATGCCGTTTGTGGTGCGAAGTGTCCTGCCTGCGCTGCGGGCTATCCCGCCGAATCTGGCGGAAGCGGCGCGATCGCTGGGCGCTTCCGGTTGGAGGGTGTGGTGGCGCGTGGAAGTTCCTCTTATCAGCCGGGGGATTATTGTGGGGGCGACGTTCGCATTTACGGTGAGTATGGGGGAATTCGGGGCATCGTTGTTCATTGCGCGACCTGATACCCCGACGATCCCGCTGGTTATTTTCCGACTGCTAGGGCAACCGGGGGCACTGAATTACGGGCAGGCGATGGCGATGAGCAGTATTCTTTTGCTGGTGTGCGCGCTGGCTTTTGTGGGGATTGAACGCCTGCGAAAAGCGGGCATCGGTGAGTTTTGAAACCGCGCCCCCGCTGAAAGCAGGAGCGCTG
Organism: uncultured Chloroflexota bacterium; assembly: GCA_903864435.1. Taxonomy (GTDB): domain Bacteria; phylum Chloroflexota; class Anaerolineae; order Aggregatilineales; family Phototrophicaceae; genus CFX2. The sequence goes on from CAIPFY010000347.1 coordinate 10,344, forward strand.
TGGTTTCTGTTTGGCGCTAGATGTCGAGGTTGCGAACGCTTTTCGCGTGGGTTTGGATGAAGCGGCGGCGCGGCGGCACGCTGCTCCCCATGAGCATATCGAAAACGCGGTCGGCTTCGGCAGCATCTTCAATCGTCACCTGTAGCAGCGTGCGCTGTGCAGGATCCATCGTGGTTTCCCATAGCTGATCCGGGTTCATTTCGCCCAAGCCCTTGTAACGCTGTACGACGACCTTTTCGGGGTTGTCATACTTTTTGAGGGCTTTTGTCAGTATGTCGGCCTCGCTCATGCCGGCTTCCGAGTAGATGTATTCGAACTCTTTGCCATGCTTGAGGCGATAGATGGGCGGTTGGGCGATGTAGAGATGCCCTTCCTGAATAAGCGGTTGCATGTGGCGGAAAAAGAAGGTGAGCAGTAGCGTGCGAATGTGGCTGCCGTCTACGTCAGCGTCGGTCATGATGATGACGCGCCCGTAGCGCAGGCTGTCCGTTTTGAAATCCTCGCTAATCCCCGTGCCTAGAGCCGAGATCAACGCCTTGATTTCGTTGTTGTCGAGGATTTTGTCCATCCGCGCTCGTTCGGTGTTCAGAATCTTTCCACGCAGGGGTAGGATGGCCTGAAAATGGCGATCACGACCCTGTTTGGCAGAACCACCGGCACTGTCGCCTTCGACGATGTATATTTCCGCACCTTCGCCACGCTGGGAGCAGTCGGCAAGTTTTCCGGGCAGCGTGGTGCTTTCGAGCAAGCTGGGGCCGCTGCGAACCAGATCGCGGGCTTTACGGGCGGCTTCGCGGGCGCGCATGCTGGTCATGCACTTTTCGACGATGCGCCGCGCTTCGCGGGGGTTCATCTCCAGAAATTCGCTAAACGCATCCGAAATCACCTGTGAAACAGCCCCCTGAACTTCAGGGTTAATCAGCTTCACTTTCGTCTGGCTTTCAAACGATGGATTGGGATGCTTGACGCTGACGATGGCGGTGATGCCTTCCAGGGTATCGCTACCGGAGAAGTTCGGGTCTTTGTCTTTGAGGAGCGTAGACTTGCGCGCAAAACGGTTAATGACGCTGGTGATGGCGGAGCGCAGACCGGTCAGGTGTGTGCCGCCATCCGGCGTGTTGATGGTGTTGGCAAAAGCAAGCTCGCTGACATTGGATGTGTCGGTATACTGGAACGCGACTTCGATGCCGATGGTATAGCTGGCTTTGACATCCGGTGTGATTTCGATTTCGCGCTCTGCATAGACCGGATCGTGCAGCGATTTGCGACCGCGATTGAGATAGCGCACGAAGGAATACAGACCACCCTCGAAATAGAAGGTGATTTCGCGGGGGAGGGGTTGTATCCGTTCGTCCCGCAGGGTGATGTTCAGCCGCCGTGTGACGAACGTCATTTCGCGGAAACGTTGCGCCAGCGTGGAGAAGTTAAACTCATTGGCTTCGAGGATTGTAAAGTCTGGCCTGAAGGTCTGGATGGTGCCGGATACTTCGCCGGGTTCCATCTCGCGGATACGCTGTACGTCCTGAACCGGACGCCCGTGACGGTAAACCTGTTCCCACAGGTATCCATCGCGGAACACCTGCGTTCGCATTTCATCCGAAAGCGCGTTGACCGCCGACACACCAACGCCGTGCAAACCACCGCTGACCTTATAGGCGCCGCTGCCGAATTTGCCGCCTGCGCCGATGCGGGTCATGACGACTTCCAGCGTGGGGCGACCGGTGTCCTGATTGATGCCGACGGGAATACCGCCGCCATTATCTGCCACCGAGACGATGTTATCATTGTGCAGCGTCACCATAATATGATCGCAGCGGCCTGCCAGCGCCTCGTCTACCGCATTGTCTACCACTTCATAGACGAGATGATGCAAGGCTTTGGCATCCACACCTCCAACGTACATGCCCGGACGTAACCGGACGTGATCCATTGGATCAAGTGCGCGAATATCAGCATCCGTTTGTTGACGGACGGGCGAGGAATCTCGATCCGCCATTATGTCTCCTTAGAATCAAAAGAGTGTGTCAGTGAGAGAAGTTTCCCCTGTGACTTTCTTCCTTAATTATAGCGTATTCCGGGCTTATTCACAAGACTTGTTCGTGGTATGTAAGATCATCCGTTCTGATTTGTGGGCTAATGCTTGACAGCGATTCATCATCGTTTTAGAATCAGCCTTCTTGCCCCCGTAGCTCAGGGGATAGAGCAGCGGTCTTCTAAACCGTTGGCCGGGGGTTCGAATCCCTCCGGGGGCGTAAACAGCACCCGCCGAATTTCTCGGCGGGTGTTTTTGTTTATTGAGCGAGGATTTCGGTGTACAGGGTTTGCGTGCTTGCTTCCGGTTGGCGACCCTGTTTTTTCAGGTCGTCGCTCAGGCGTTGGAAGTGGGCGGCGGCTTCGCTGCGGCGCCCTAAGCGTGCATAGGTACTCATGATATCGCGGTGCAGGCTCTCGCGTCCCGGGTCTTCGTTCAGGGCACGCTGCAACAGGCTGAGGGCGTGTTCGTAGCGGCCTTCCTTCAAGCGCAC
>CAIPFY010000348.1 GCA_903864435.1 uncultured Chloroflexota bacterium
GGAATAGCCAGCCATGATTCCCAGACGCATGAGGGGTTGTCCTCTCGCTATCCTCACCCCTCTTATCCCCTCTCCATTGCAATGGAGAGGGGAAGCTAAGCGAAGCGCAGCGGGGTGAGGTTGAATATTTAGTACAAATCGGTGCGGCGATCAGCAAAGACCGGAATACGCTTGCGAATTTCCTCGACCATATCGAGTTCAATTTCGGCGGTGAGCAGCATGGGCGACTCGCCCCCTTCGATCACAATCTTGCCCCAAGGGTCAACGATCATCGAATGGCCGCCGAAGGTGGTGCTGCCGGTCACGCCTGCCGCGTTGCAGGCCACAATGTACATCTGGTTCTCAATCGCCCGTGCCACCAGCAGCGCCCGCCAGTGTTCCACGCGCTCAATCGGCCATTCCGCCGGAATGATGACCATTTTCGCGCCGTCTACCGCATAGCGCCGGAACAGTTCGGGGAAGCGCAAATCGTAGCAAATCGCCAGCCCGGTATTGCCCCACGGCAAATCCATCGCCAGTGATGCCCCGCCCGGTTGGAGGTGCTTATCCTCGTCCATCAGCCGGAACAGGTGAATTTTGCGATACACGCCCAACATGCGCCCGTTGGGGGCAAAAAAGGCCGCGCTATTCGACGATTCAAGGCCGCGTTTTTCAAGGATGGAACCGACGACGCTGATTTTGTTCTGAACCGCCGCGCCACTCATATCGCTGAATGTCCCCGCGTTCAGGGGGCTGCTCAGTTCCCGCGCTTGATCCCACGCGCATCCGGTAGACCACAGTTCGGGAAAGACGACCATGTGCGACCCGCGCCGCGCCGCTTCCACCGACCAGCGTTCCATCTGAGCCGTGTTCTTTTTGGAATCGCCAAGCGCGATATTCATTTGAGCAAGGCTGATAACGAGTTTTGCCATTGCGCTTATCCTTCAAATACAAGTCTTTTTATTCTGACTATCTATTGTGACTCAGGCAGTCATTTTCTGCACGCCCCTGCGCCCATGTCTGAATTTCGCGCAGGGACGATGGTTCGGTAGCGGGCGCTTAGGGCAGCGGGAGGGCGCATTCATGCGTGGACAGGCTGCATGTCGCCAGCACCACCTCGCCGCGCCGCACCTCAAAAGTCGCCGCCGGATCGTCGCTCAACCAGAACCAGCGCGGGAACGAGACACGGCTCCACGCATGGCGACGGGTACACACACCGGGCGGTTCGACATCGTTGATGTCGTTGCGCTGCACCTGAAAACAGTCGCCAGCAGTCAGGCCGTTTACGGGGCGGCTGCCGTTGTTCCAGCTTTGCGTGTCGAACACCAGCGTTTTGCCATCGGCCTGCGTTTGCACGAACGTAATCCCGCTGACATCCACTTTGCCGCTGGAACGGTTGAACAGGGTCATGGATTGCTCGTCCCACACCAGCAGCACAGGCGTGTCGCTGGCGACAGTCGCAACCGTAGCTTCGGCTGTGGGGGCATCCGTCGGCGCATCGGTAGGGGCATCCGTCGGCACATCGGTGGGGGCATCCGTCGGCATATCGGTGGGGGCATCCGTCGGCGCATCGGTGGGGGCATCCGTCGGCACATCGGTGGGCATCGTCGTCGCTGTCACCGGTTTTGCGGTGGGCGCAATCGTCGGCTTTTGCGTCGGGCTGGCTACCGTCGCTTCGGGCGTGGCTTCGGCAGTCGCCTCCACCAGCGGGACGCTGGTCGCGCTAGGTAGGGCGGCGATGGTGTTTTCGGTCACTGTGGGCGGCAGCGGGGTGGGCGTGGCGCTTTCGCCCTTATTCCCGCCCATCAAGACCAGCGCCGCCCCGATGAGCAGCACCACCAGCAGCGCCGCCCCACCCATCAGTAGCGTGCGTTGGCGGCGGGCAGTCGGTTGCGCGGCTTCGATGCGTTTCAGCATTTCATGGCGGGTTTGCGCCGAAGCCCGTGAGTCGGTCACGGTCGGCGAGTCGTCCAATGAGTTCGGCAGCGAGGGTCGGGCGATGGGTTTCTGCGGGGTAGTGTTGCCCGATTCGCTCCATGCGGCTGTTCGTGCGCCTTTGGAGTCTGCCGCGCCAAAGGCGGCGCGTAAAGCCTGCGTCATGGCCGCGCCGTTGGGGTAGCGTTTCTTGGGGTCTTTATCCAGCGCCCGCATCACCACCTCGTCCACTTCCGGCGTGATTCCGCTGGCGACGCTGCTAGGCAGCGGCGGCGGGTCGCTCAGGTGCTTCATGGCAACCGCCAGCGCCGAGGGGTCGTTGAAGGGCAGGTTATTGGTGAGCATCTCGAACAGCACCACGCCGAGCGAGTAAATATCGCTCTGCGGGACAGCATTAGCGGACGAGATGGCCTGTTCGGGGGCGATATAGTGGGCACTGCCGAAGGTGTTGCCTACCGTACCTTCGGGCACGCTCAACGCCAACCCGAAATCCGTCAGGATGGATTTACCCGCTGGCGTGACCATGATGTTCGACGGTTTAATATCGCGGTGGACAACCCCTTCGCTGTGGGCATAATCCAGCGCGTCGCTAATGTCACGGATCACGTTCAGGATTTCGTCATGCGTCAGGCGCGTGCCGGCTTTGGCGTGGCTCTTGATGACACCGCGAAGGTCTTTGCCTTCGATGAAGCTCATCGCCATGTAGTACAGCGTCCCCACCTGATCGAACTGGTAGATGCCCACGATATGCGGGTGATTCAGGCGGGCGATGGCACGCGCTTCGTTCTGGAAGCGGGTGCGGTATTCTTCCTGATCTTCACCGACAGGCTGCGCGTCAATCACTTTGACGGCGGCATAACGGTTGAGTTTCTTGTCTAAACCCCGGTACACCCGTGCCATGCCGCCCTGCCCCAGCATGTCCACGATAATGTAATCGCCCAATTTCTTGCCAATAATCGGATCGGAAGCTGACATCATCATTCCTTGTCGGCGTGATAAACTGTATATCCCCTCTGGACGTTTATCTATGCTACACCGAACCGTCATTGTGAACCACAATTACAAGAATGAGGCGGGGAAGACAACCTCATCCCTAATCTACGAAAAGACTCCGATTTTGACATTTTTCGCTGAACGCGGACGGTGGCGCTTAATTCCCCACGTATTCCGGCAAGGCGCTCACCTGCACCGGCAGGCCGAGGCGCTTGATGTCCAGCAGGTTCGCCGTTCCCGAAACCCAGCCTTCTTGCTGCACAGCGGTATCCGGGTTGATGAACCGGATGCGTATCCATGTGGCATCGGCGGTGCGCCCCAGCACGTCCACTTCGGTATTGATGGGCAGGCTGGTGATGCGGGTTCCGTTGGGATTGGGCAACGCACGAATGTTGGCGCTGGCGGTGGTGATAGTGCCGATGTACTGGCGCTCAATCGGCAGCCCCTGACCGTAATCCGCCAGTGTGACCACTCGCAAGGGCGGGTTTCCGGTGGGCGACCCCATCACGATGAAAGTGTAGACCACGCCGCTGACCACCTGCGCGTTCGCCACCTGCGCGATGCGGCTGGCAGAACCGGTAGGCACGAAATCCAGCTCGCCGTACAGGCCGGCGGGAATTTCCTGTTCGCTGGCTTCCGCGCCGAAACTGGCGGGTGCGGTCAGCGTTTCCGGCAGTTTGACCACGCCGGGAACGAGTGTGGGCGTGGGAACTGGCGTGGCAGCGCCCGCTTTGACTTCCGGCGCGGGGAAGGCCGGCGTGAGCAGCGACAACGGCGGCAGGCCGTCGGCGGCATTAATCAGGCGCACCCGTGCGAAACCGCGCTGCGATTGCGAGATGTTATCCGGCAACAGGGCGATCATAATATCGCCGCCGGGGGTGTTCACCACCACTGGCACGTTGACGGTTCCATTCTTCCCGCTGGCAGATGATTGCGCGGCGGCAGTGAGCGCGGCGGTGTTTTCCGCGCTGGAATTGACCATGAGCAGCGTCCAGTTGATCTGGCTGCTGTTCTGCGGGGTGACGGTGAAGGTGGCCTCGCCGATGGGCGGTTCGTCCAGCGGCAGACCGAAGCGGCGCAGCGTGATAGTGTGGCTGTAGCTTTCCAGCCCCAGATACTCGGTCACGCGGCCAAAGTTCATGCGTCCCGCCACCAACCGCCCATCCAAATACACATCCAGCACGGCGGTGCTGTGCGCGGCATGGACTACCCGCAGGCGCAGACCGTTCTCCTGCGGCGGGTCAATCGGGGATTGCAGGGCGATCAAGCGCGGCGTGGACGAAAGCGCCCCCACCACTGAACCGCTGCCGCCGACGGGTTGCACATCCGGCACGACGATCAACGTGTAAAAAGTGTTGGCGTAAAAGTTCTGGTCGCCCACACGCGCCAGCAGCGGCGTACCGATCGCGTCGGCATCAATGATCGCCAACGGATAGGCACCCGCTTCGACATCCACCGTGCCATACGATTGCTCGAATCCCAGTTGATACAGCAGCGCCTCGCCAGACGGATAGCCGATGCTGATGCGGGCGGGCGTGCCGGTTGCCAGATGCACTCCGGTCAGGCGGGTTTTGCCCAACGCAATCGGGCTGCGGTCATCATCCATGATGTAGATCGCGCCGCTTTGCAAGATCGTAGGCGGTGTGCCAGTCGGGGGTGCGAATACCCGCTGGTAGGCGATGGCGGTTTTGCTGTTGTTGGCGGGGATGTCAATCAGCGTATCGGCAACGGGCAGGCTGAGTGCGTCGGCATCCACCGGGCGCAGGGTGATGGTGTGCTTGCCCGCCGCGACGAACAGGTAGGGCGTGGCTGTACCGGAGGGCAGCCCGTAGGCGATTCGCTCGCCATCCAGAAACACATCCACCGGGCCGATTCCCACCAGCGCATTGACCACACGCAGTGTACCCGTGTTCGTATCAGCCATTTGCGCCGGGGTGATGCGACCCAAGAGCGTCAGCATCAGCCCGACAGTAGCGAATATCCAGAGCCATTTGCGGATCATCGAGGTTCCCCGTGAAAAGTTCATAATCCCTCAGCCTATGGCCGGACAGTCGGTGTAGCGGTCAGATTGGCGGGCGCGACGAGGAACACCGCGAAGGTTTCCTGTTGCGCCCCGCGTGAACGGCAGTCCGCGCACACCCGGACGACATGCGGCCCGGCGCTCAACCCCGGCGGTAGTTCCAGCGTTTCGCTGATCGAACCGTCATCCTGCACTGAGCCGGTCAGGATGGCCTGTCCGTCATTGTCGAGGCTGATGGTATACGTCGTTTTTGCCGCGAAATGCTGCCCGAAAATGTCCAGGGTGCTGCTGACGGTATTGGGCGGCGCGGGATCCACCTGCACCGAAGGCGCGGCGAATTCCGGCGTGTTGGTTGGGCGCGGCGTGTTGGTCGGCGGCGGCGTGCGGGTGGCGGTGGGCGAAGGCAGCGCAGTGGGGCTGGCTTCCTCTACAGGCGATTGGGCGGTGAGCGTGGCGGCAACGGCCTCGAACACGGCGGTGGCCTGTGCCTGTCCGCCGCTTTCCTGCGTGTTCTGGGCGCTAGGCTGGATGAGCATCAGCCGCACCGAACCTTCCGCCACATCGGGCATCATCACGAAGTCATACGTGCCGCCTGCGCTCATCTGGAAGGCGGGCAACTGGTCAATCACGCTGCCCGTGCCACTGAGCAGCACCCGCGCTTCATACACGCCGGGGGTGCGCCCCACATAGCCGGACGCATTGGTGAAGTCGGCCTGCCCCACGTTCACCCAACCTTCGTCCGCCGTGCGTTTGGTGGTCAGCGGGTTTTCCGCCGGACGAATTTCGAGACTCAACGGGCGCGTACCCGGCAGAGCGTGAATCAGGCGCAGGCTGGCATTGATGACCGAGGGCGGCGGGTTCTGGGCGAAAGTTTTGATTCCCACCCGTTCGCCATCATCCACGAACAGCACAATCTGGTCGCTACCGGCATCTTCCGGCGGCAGCGGGCCGAGCAAGCCCTGATACACTTCCCGGTTTTGCGAATTGTTGATGAGCAGGCGCAGCCCGTTCTTGGGCAGCGGCAGCGAGTCCGTGATGCCGCCTAGCGGAAATTCCGGCAGCTGCAAATCGGTGTTGTAGAACACATTCAGGTTGCCCGTTCCGGCGGCGATATTGATGAAATGCGCCCCGACTTCGGTATCCAGAAAACGACTAGCGCCGCTGAACAGGACGCTGCTGCCAAATTCCAACCCCTGCGGCGAGGTGATGACCAGCAGGTAATTCAAGCGACTGGTGAGCGCGAACGGCTGCGTGGAGAACAGGAATTGCGGCAGCACCGTACTCACATCATACAGATCGAGCGTGTAACTGGCGGCGGGGATGTTGAACGCGCCGTTCAGACCACGCGGCACCACGCTGAACCCGATGGCGCGTTGAATGTTAGGCAGGAATATATCTACTGCGGGCAGCGCCGGATTCGCCTGAAACACCAGCAGGCGGGCGCTGCCGCTGCCCACCGGAGACGGGTCTTCCGTCAACGGAACCAGTTCCGGCCCGACACCGAAATTGGCGACCACAACCGAGATCAACCCACCGGGCGGGACGGTGATGGCCTTGCTATTCAGGGGCGGCATGGAGGCGTTCACATCCTGCGCGATTTGCGAGGGGCGCACCGAAATCTGCACCGCGCCCGGTTGGACGCGGAAATAGGCGGTGGCGCTGCCGTAATCTACGCCCATCGCCACCCGCTGATCGTTCAGGTACACATCCAACGGTTGCGTGTCGGTGCTGCCCACGTTGCGCCACGCATGGGCGAAGCGTATCCACCCCGCCGCGTCCGCCGCTGCTGGAACGGTTTCGTTCGTGGGCAGGAGCGCGAAAGTGGGCGTGAGCGTGGCACTGGGGACGAGCGTCGGTGTGGGCGTGAAGAAGCGCGTAGTGGTGGCGGTGGGCGTGGTAGTGACGGTGGGCGTGGTGGACGGGGTGAGCGTGACGCCGCCCTGCGCCAGAACCGTTTCGGTCAGGCCGATGTTGACCTGCGCCGTGCTGGTGAGCGCCTCTGCCACGCCCTGCGCCAGCGCGTCGGTATTATCCACAGCGGTGATGACGACGGTGATGGCCGGCGGCGTGGGGATTTCCGTGTCGCAGCTTGCAACGGCGGTCACGATCACCAGCAGCGCGAGTAACAGCGCCAACCAGCGCAGAGGGGAAACGTTCGGGTGAGCTTGTGGAGTCAAATCAGACATCCCTTTATAGCAGTTCGGCTAGAAAAACGGTATCGCCGGGGATAACCCCACGCTGGTCAAGCACCGGGTTATCTTTGCGAAGGATATCCAGCGGCACGCCGTAGTTGCTGGCGATCCAATCCAGCGTATCCCCGGTCGCTGCCTTATACAGTTTGAAGCGGCGCGGCGGGTCGAGTACCTGCACGCCTTCGGGGATAATCAGGGTTTCGCCGCCGCTGCCCGCGTCCACATCCGGGCGCAGAGCGTTCGCCATGCGAATCACGTCCACTGTCGTATGGTACTGCAAAGCCAGATCAAATAAGAGTTGATTGGGCGTCAGCGTCACCAAACGGTACTGGGTCAGCGGGGCTTCGCTGGTGCGCGTGGCATCGTACAGCGCCGCGTGAACAGCGGTTTCGACGGATAGCGTCACGCTGAGGTTGTAAAGTTCATGGCGGCGCGTGTGTTCTTCCGTCACCACATAGTAACCCACGCCGATAAAAACCGCGATCACCAGCGTTAGGATGAGCAAAAAACGAACAGTACGCAGCAACATAAAAACTCTCTGACCCGTAAGCGAGTGAGAATACATCCTTGTTCTACAGGGGAATTGAGTCCCTGTCAACTTTACAAACCGTTTTATAATCCCTATATGCCTTTCACTCTAGATTTCTTGACAACTCGCGGCTGAAGGCCATTTGTAACCTGTGCTAGACTAAAATCGCCGAATGCAATCCGACTGTATGGGGGGATACCTGTGTTATTGATCGCCCGCGCACCCGTTCGCATCAGTTTTGGCGGCGGTGGAACCGACCTGCCCGCCTATTACACGCAGTTTGGCGGTGCGGTGTTAAGTACCGCCATCAACCGTTACATCTACACTTTTATCTCGAAAGCAGCCGGTGACGCGCTGCAAATCATGTCGTCGGACTTTCGCGCTTTTTATCGTCATGAGGTGGGCGCGGCCTTTGAAACCGAGGGCGAGCTAGGGCTGGCGAAGGCCGTCCTGCGCGAGTTCGGCGCACCCGATGGGCTGGATGTGTTTCTGGCCTCGCAGATTCCGCCGGGGACGGGGCTGGGCGGTTCTGGCGCGGTGGCGGTTGCCATGATTACGGCGCTGGCTGGCTGGAAAGGGCAGTCGTTGAGCAAGCAGGAAGTGGCAGAACTGGCCTGCGACATCGCCATCAACAAGCTGCATCTGCCTAGCGGCAAGCAGGACGAGTATGGCGCGGCGATGGGCGGCCTGAACCAGATTGTGTTCACGAAGGACGGCACGACGGTCACGCCCGTACCCGCAGCGCCGGACGCGCTCGAAACGCTCCAGCAGCGGCTGATGCTGTTCTTCACGGGCAAGTCGCGCAATTCCGAGAAGATTCTCGCCAGTCAGTCCAACGCCAGCCGCCAGCAAGACCCCGCCACGCTGGAACGGATGCACCGCATCAAGGCGTTGGGACAGGATATGCTGGAAACGATTGCCGATGGTCGGCTGGACGATTTCGCGGATTTGCTGCATCAGTCGTGGGTGCAGAAGCGCGGCGTGAATGCCGACATCAGCAACAACCAGATTGACCAAGCCTACGACAGCGCCCGCAAGAACGGCGCACTGGGCGGCAAGATCACCGGCGCGGGCGGCGGCGGCTTCCTGATGCTGTACGCGCACCCCGAACATCAGCCGGCCATCACCCGCGATCTGGCGGCGCTGGGGCTGGCGCGGATGGACTTCCGCTTTGACTTTGACGGCGCTCGTGTGCTGACGCGGATTTGAGGCGCAACGCCGTTATCCCCTATCCCCATACATGGGGCAAGGGGAGAAATACGCCCTCATCCCCGTCCCTTCTGCTTGCAGCAAAGTGGCGAAGGAAGAAAATGCGCGGCGGGGCTGATGTGGAAATAAAAACAGGGGATGTGAGTCCCCTGTTTTTGTTTTGCGCTCGTCGGATGAGAGGCTTACGCGCCGTACTTGGCGAGGCGGCTGGCATGTGCCAGCGCCAGCGGCATCAGGTCGGCGGCGGGGAACTGCCCCAACGCGCCCGTCATGCACTCGCGTTCGCCGAAGGACTGCGCCCGATCCGGCATGTGCGTCCCCGGTGCGTGCAGCAGCGTGGGAACGGGGTGCCAGCTATGCGCCTTGTAGGTGGCCGGCGTGGAGTGGTCGCCCGTGATGATGAGGACGGCGGGGTTGAGCGCCGTCAGGATGGGCAGCGCCGCGTCCACTTCCTCGATGACCGCCACTTTCGCGTCGAAGTTGCCATCTTCGCCCCGGCTGTCGGTGTACTTGATGTGGCAGAACACGAAATCGTAGTCATTCCAGATGGCGGCCACGCGCTTAAATTCGTCGGCGGCGTGGTCGTGGCTGTCGGTTTCGATGATGTCCATGCCCACCAGACGCGCCACACCCTTATACATCGGGTACACGGCGACGGCGGCGGCCTTCAGCTTGTACACCTCGGCATATTTGGGCAGCCCCGGCTCCATCGCAAAGCCGCGCAGCGTGACCATGTTGGCGGGTTCTTGCCCCTTCAGCACGTTGGCGGCTTCTTCCAACCACTGATTGACCAGTTTGGCGGTGTATTCGGCTTCCGGCTTCAGGGCGCGGGCGGGCAGCGTTTTCGCGCCCGTCACTTGCGGGTCGGTGTCGGCAATCGCGCCGTTCAGCCCTGCGCCGCGCAGCAGCACCGCGAAACGGTAGTCTTGCACCGCTTCAACGGTGATGTCCACGTCGGGGAGGGTGATCTTCTTGAGCAGTTCGACGCGCTTCGCACCTTCTTCGGTGGGGATGCGTCCGGCGCGGCGGTCGGTAATCAGGCCGTTGCCATCCACTGTGCAGAAGTTGCCGCGAATCGCCACATCACCGGGCTTGACTTCGATGCCGATTCCGGTGGCTTCCAGCACGCCGCGCCCGATTTCGTAGTGCAGCGGGTCATATCCGAACAGGCCGAGGTGCGCTGGGCCGCTGCCGGGGGCGATGCCGCGTGCCACTGGAATGCTCAGACCGCAGCTACCGGCCTTCGCCAGCGCGTCCATGTTGGGGGTGCGTGCCGCTTCCAGTTCGGTCAGCCCATCGGAAGGACGCGGCAGACCGCCCAGCCCATCCATCACCAACATAATGATTTTGCCGCCGCTGTCGTGCGCCAGACGGCTGATGAGATCAAAATTCGCCATTTGGGTTATACCCCTCTCATTCGTGATCGAATCTGCGTTACCGTTTTAACCCCGCACAGGGGGCATGTCAAGCGCCGGATCAGTCTATCCTCACGGGTGTGAACAGGGTAGTATTGCGGCAGAGAATGGACACGAAATGAGGGTAGCTATGTTCCGGTCAGGCTGGTTGGCGCTGCTGCTGGCACTGTGGATGATCGCGGGGGCGCTACCGCTGGCGGCGCAAGATGACGCGCTGCTGAACGAGTGTGTGCGCTTGCTGCCCACCAATCGCCCGATTCCCGATGGCGCAGACGCGCCTTCGTTGCGCTTCGTCGCTCCGACCAGCCCGCAGGTGATCGGGACGGCGGTGCTGCTCACCATCGAAACGACGAATTTTGACATCCCCACCGAGGGACGGCACTGGCATCTGTGGGTGAACGGTCAGCTTCAGGGCATGGTGTATCAGCCGGACGCGATCATTGACCTCGAACCGGGCGAGTACGTGATTTGCGCCTCGCTGGGCAACACCGACCACGCCGACATCGGGATGCCGGCGGGTCTGCGGCTGACGGTGCAGGCCGCCGCGCCCGGTGCTGCGCCCACGCTGTCCGTTGCCCGCGAAGCCGCCGTTGTGCAACCGGAACAGGCATTGGGCGCGGGGCAGATCGCCCTGCTGGTCGTGGGGGCGCTGGCGGCGGCCTTCGGCGGCTGGTGGATGGGCGCACGCATGGGAAAGCGGAAAACGATTGCGCGTCCGCCAAAGAGCGACTAGAGTTGAAACAGATGTGAATGATGCGAGGTGGTCATCATGGCGCTGCATATTCCCGATTCAATCCAGATACCCCTTCCGCTAGAGGCCATTCGCGCCTTCTGCCAGCAATGGGGCATTGTGGAATTTGCGCTGTTCGGGTCGGTGCTGCGCGACGATTTCAAGCCGCAGAGTGATGTGGATGTGCTGGTGCAATTCCGCGACGATGTGGATTATTCGCTGCGCGATCTGATTCAAATGGGGGATGAACTGGAGGCGCTGTTTGGTCGTCCAGTGGATTTGATTGATCGTCAAGCGATTGAGGAGAGCTTGAACTACATCCGGCGCGACATCATCCTCAGCAGTCGGCAGGTGATTTATGCGGCAAGATGACGCACTTTTGCTTGATATGTGGATTGCTGCCCGTAAAATTCAGGATTTTACGAAGAACGCATCGTTTGATGATTTCAAAACGAATACGATGATGCAAAGTGCTGTACTGCGCGAAATACAGGTGATTGGTGAGGCTGCGCGGATTGTTTCTGAAGATGCACAAACCCGCTACAGTGGCATTCCTTGGCGCGTGATTGCAGGAATGCGAAACCGTGTCATCCATGAGTATTTTGATATTCGCCTGAATGTGATTTGGGCGGTGGTACAGACCGACATCCCCGACTTGCTCCTTCACCTTCATGCCGTTCTCCCGCCGCCCAAAATCGAAGGGGATAGTTAGCCCTTCAGCGAATCGAGGATTTGCTGGCGCACGCGGTCAAATTCTTCCTGCGAGATCAACCCGGCTTGTAGCGCCTGTTCCAACTGCTTCAGCCGCACCGTCAGCGCGTCCGCGCCCACCTGTCCGGCCTGCGCTTGCACCCTGTTCGAGTCCGGTGACACCTGTATCGTCTGGTTGCCCACGCGGATGACTTCCACCGCGTTCAGGCCGCCCAGTACAATCTGCTGCCGCCGCCGTCCCCGCCCGTTGAGAATCCCGCCCACCACGATTAGCACCACGCCGCCGATGGTCAGCCCCGTCCACACAAAACTGGAGCCGATCGCGCCGAATACATTCCCGAAAATGCCGGAAACCTGTCCCATCATGCTGTTGGCGTAATCTCCGGTCACTTCGCGGCGGTCGCCTGCCGCGTTCACGCAGTACAGACGGACGTTCTGAGCATAGCCCTGACCGGGCTTGTATTGCGAAACGCCGCTGGTATCGGTTTCCAGCGTTTCGCCCGTTTTGCACAGTCCCTCGGCGCTGGGGAGCATGTTCCCGATGTTCGGGATGATGTTCGACAGCGAACCGACTCCGCGCAGCACATTGCCCCCAATGCCTACCACTAGGGCGATGATGCCCAGAAAAATCAACAAGCGTCCCATAATGATCCCCCATGCAGTGATGTGTATGCTGTCACTATAAAAAGAATACCGTCGGGGCGCAACCTGACTGATTGGGGAGGGGCATTCACGGGCAGGGGATGAGGGCTGCCATTAGCAATGACTAGACGTTGACGCAAAGTCTGTGTAGAATAAGAATGCATTCGGGGCGTGGCGCAGTCTGGTAGCGCGCTTGTTTTGGGTACAAGAGGCCATGGGTTCGAATCCCGTCGCCCCGACTGGCGGCAGTTGACATGCGGGCATAGTGTAGTGGTAACACACGACCCTTCCAAGGTCTTATCTCGGGTTCGAATCCCGATGCCCGCTATTCTCCCACCACCGGGGCGCATAGCTCAACGGCAGAGCTGACGGCTCATAACTGTTAGGTTCTAGGTTCGAATCCTAGTGCGCCCACAATGAACGATCACCCTCAAACATCCGGTATCAAAGCCGGATGTTTGATTCCCGGACAAGTTCATCGCTCTCAGGGGAGCGCCTGCGCTTTGCCGCGCAGCGCATCGGCGAAGATTTCTTCCAAGCGCAGCGTTTTCCCTTCCGACCACAGCGCCGCCCATGTGGTTTCGTCGAAGTGCTTGTGCGCCTCGTCCATGTGCCGTTCATAGTTCACTTGGTCAGCGAGTTCCAGTTGGCGCTGCGTGGATACCATCAACGTGTCTGCGGCGCTCAAGAAGCGCAC
>CAIPFY010000349.1 GCA_903864435.1 uncultured Chloroflexota bacterium
CCCCGACGTTGGACAGTTCGCTGAAATTGTCCATCGTTGCGACCAAGCAACAGCCCTTCGGGGCACTGAAACTGCCAGACATGCCAAAGCGACGGTCAAACGCCGTCAGTTGCGACCAAGCAACAGCCCTTCGGGGCACTGAAACACCTTGATATGCCCTTGCCCATCGTCCACAAAATAGACGTTGCGACCAAGCAACAGCCCTTCGGGGCACTGAAACTTTCCAGCAGGGCCGACGATTGCGATTGCAGGCCGGTTGCGACCAAGCAACAGCCCTTCGGGGCACTGAAACTTACATCTCTCGCTGTGCCCCTACGGGAAAAAACTACCGATTGTCGCTGCCTCTTTACCTACTGCGACCACGAAGTCGGGACGCGATCCCAACGGTGCTGCTTGAGCGCGGCCAGCAGGTCGGAGGACAGCGGCACGCCATCGCTGGCGGCGCAGTTGGCGCGAACGTGGTTCAGCTTGCGCATGCCGGGGATGATATTGCTCACAGTGGGGTTCGCCAGAATGAAGCGCAGCGCCAGTTCGGGCATGGTCATCCCCGCCGGAATCAGTGGGCGCAGGGCTTCGGCGCGGTCTACCGAGGCGTTCAGGTTCTCCGGCACAAAGTAGCTGTTGCGCCAATCGCCTTGCGGCCACTGGCTCTGCTTGGTGAGCGTGCCAGTCAGCGTGCCTTCATCGAACGGCACACGGGCGATGATGGCTACGCCCAGTTCGTCGCACAACGGGAACAGATGATCTTCGGGATTCTGGTCGAAGATGTTATAGATGACCTGTACCGCGTCAATGTGACCGGTTTTGAGCGTTTCAAGGCAGTTGTCCGGCTCCCATCGGTTGACGCTCACGCCGAACGCTGTGACCAGCCCTTCGCGCTTCAGGTCATCTACCGCCCGCTGCCAGCGTTCATCCTGCGCCCACGAGTCTTCCCACACATGAAACTGCATCAGATCAATGTGGCTCGTATCGAGGTTTTTCAGGCTCGTTTCGACCATCTCGCGGATATAATCCGCCGGGAACACCTCATCCAGCGCGAAGCCCCGGCGGGACGGCCAGATGCGATTCTTGGGCGGGATTTTGGTGGCGGTGTACAGCGTCTTATCTGGATAGGCTTTCAACAACCGCCCCAACAACCGTTCGCTGTGGCCTTCGCCATAGGCATAGGCCGTGTCGAAGAAGTTGCAGCCCAACTCCACCGAAAGGTACAGCGACTCCATTGACTCGGCATCGTCCGATCCTGTCCAGCCGCCCATGCCCCACATGCCATAGGCCATCTCCGAAGTGTGCCAGTCCAGCCGCCCGAATTTGCGATACTGCATGATGATTGCTCCTTTGTATGTGTCCCAACGCCTTTAGACTACCGCGCCAACACTCGTTCTCGCCACATGATCGCATCATTCTGTCCTCATCTGCTGCGCGTAGGCTTAGGCCATCAGCAGGAGATTACACATGACAAAACTCACACGCATACTGGGGGGCGCACTGGCTCTCCCCGCTGGTTGGATCGCCTACAGTGCCACACAGATTGACCACCGCATGACGCTGCCCCCCGCGCTGGAGGCCGAACGCCATACCTTGACATCGGAACGGGCGGGCGAACTGTGCTACTACGCCGACACCCGCGCCGCAGGCCGTCCGCTGCTGCTCATTCACAGCATCAACGCCGCCGGATCGTCCTACGAGATGCGTCCGATTTTCGAGGCGTTCCGGGGAACCCGTCCGGTCTACGCGCTCGATCTGCCGGGGTTTGGCTTCTCGGAGCGCAGTGAGCGCCGCTATTCGCCCACGCTGTACCGCGACGCGATTGTGGATATGCTAACGAACGGAATCGGTGAAGCGGCGGACGTGGTGGCGCTCTCGTTGTCAAGCGAATTTGCCGCCAGCGCCGCGCTGGAACGGCCTGATCGGGTTGCCTCTTTAGCGATCATCTCGCCCACCGGATTCGGCTATTCGCAAAGCGCCCCATCGCCACAGGGGGCGCAGAGCAACGGCCTGAGCGACCGCGCCTATAAGGTGCTGTCCTTCCCGCTGTGGGCGCAGGGCTTGTACGATCTGCTGGCAACGCGCCGCAGCATCCGCTACTTCTTGCAGATGAACTTCGTGGGGGCGGTGGATAGCGGGCTGGAAGATTATGCGTATGCCACCACCCATCAGCCGGGTGCGCGCCATGCGCCGCTGCATTTCGTCAGCGGTCAGTTGTTCACATCGGACATCCGCGAACGGGTGTACGTGCATCTGACTCAACCGGCGCTGGTGATCTATGACCACGACCCGAACGTGCGCTTCGACATGCTGGAGGCGATGGTGGCAGCGCACCCCAACTGGCAGGCGGCGCGGGTCAGCCCTTCGCTGGGGCTGCCGCAGTTCGAGCAAATGCCCGCCCTCGAAGCCGCGTTGCGGGCGTTCTGGGGGAGCGCCACAGCCTGAAATCGCGGTGACTGCCGCAGGGGGTTCTGCCCCAAGATGACCAAACGCCTCCAGAGGTTGGAGGCGTTTGGTATTCGGGGCAGCTTGTCTGGCGAACGGTGGGGGTACGCCTTCGCCAGACAAGCATCACAATAGCACTTTCACATGAGATGGGGATGATGCAGCACCTACGCACGGCCTACGCCTGCCCCACGCTGCCTACCGCTTCAGCCGATCCAGAAAATGCTTGCGGAACTTCGCCACTTTGGGCGCCACCACCGCCATGCAATAGGGCTGCGCGGGGTTGTTCTCGAAGTATTCCTGATGATAATCCTCGGCGGGATAGAACGTATCCACCGCCGCCACCTGTGTGACAATCGGGGCGTTCCACAGCTTTTCGGCGTTCAGGCGTTCGATGACGGCTTCGGTTGCCGCTTTCTGTTCCGGCGTGTGGTAGAAGACCGCCGAACGGTACTGCGTCCCCACGTCCGCGCCCTGCCGGTTGAGCGTGGTCGGGTCGTGGATGGTGAAGAACACGTTCAGCAGGTCATCATAGCTCACCTGTGCCGGATCATAACGCAGCTGTACCACCTCCGCGTGACCGGTCATGCCGGTGCAAACCGCACGGTAGCTGGGGTTCGCCACCTGCCCGCCCATGTAGCCAGATACCACATCTTCCACGCCCTTCAACTGGTCATAGACCGCTTCCAAACACCAGAAGCAGCCGCCCGCCAGCGTTGCGGTTTCAAGTCTTGATTGTGTCATCGTTTGCGCTCCCTTTAACCCACCCGAACACGCTATATAGACGCAGCGCACGCCTGCAATCTTAGGATCATTTTAGCGAATGCTCATCTGCGCGGCATTCGCTGCCCACCCTCGCGCCGCCTGTTAAAGCATGCTACAACTAGCGTGGATAAGTTCTGTGTTCAGGTGGGGAATGATGATCGAACCACAACTTGTTTGCTTGAACGGACATGCTGCCGGGGCGCTGGACTGGCGCTGTGGTCAGTGTGGCGCACCGATTGAAATCGCCCATCTACCGCCTTTCGACGCGCACGCCATCCGCAACGGCGACTGGTCGCTGTGGCGCTACGGCGCAATGCTGCCTGTCGAACCGCGCCTGACGCTGGGCGAGGGCATGACCGCGCTCACGCCGGTGCCGATGCCGGATGGCGAGGTGTACGCCAAACTGGAATACCTGAACCCCACCGGCTCGTACAAAGATCGCGGCACCGTCGTGCTGATTAATCACCTGATCGCGCACAAGGTCGGTGAAGTGGTCGAAGATTCGTCCGGTAACGCGGGCGCATCATTAGCGGCGTATGCAGCGGCGGCGCGCATCCACGCCCGCATCTTCGCACCGGCGCTCGCCCCTGCCGCCAAAAAACGCCTCATCAAACAGTTTGCCGATCTGGTGGAAGTGGACGGGGCGCGTTCTGCCCCCACCGCCGCCTGTCATCAGGCCGCACAGCATACGGTGTATGCCAGCCATGCGTGGAGTCCGTTCTTTATCGCCGGACAGATGACCGCCGCATGGGAAGTGTGGGAGCAGTTGGGGCGGCGTGCGCCGGATGCGCTGGTGTGTCCGGTCGGGCATGGCGGGCTGTTCCTCGGCTTCGCACGCGGTTTCCAGATGTTGCACGAAGCGGGGTTGATTGACCGCCTGCCCAAACTGTACGCGGTACAGGCTGCCGCCTGCGACCCGATTGTGCGCGGTTGGGAAAGCGGCGCGGACACCCCGCCTGTCACCGAAGAAAACCTGACTCTGGCTGATGGCATTGTGGTGAATGAGCCGGTACGCGGCGTGGAAGTGCTGCGCGTCATCCGCGACAGTGGCGGCATGGCGCTGCGCGTGAGCGAGGACGCCATCCGCGAGGCGCTACGCACCCTCATCGGGCGCGGCCTGCTGGTGGAACCGACCAGCGCCACCGCTGCCGCCGCGCTGCACACCGTCCGCGAGCAGGTCGGCGCAGGCGCGTTAATCGTCATGCCGCTGACGGGAACCGGGCTAAAGACCCTTGCGAGTTAGGCCGAATCCTCGCGCCAACCGTTCCGAAACAAGCGGGGCTACCGGATTGAATCACCTCACCTCGCTAAAGCGCCTGCGCCCGCACTTGCTCGTTTACGGGCTGTATCTGGCGGTAGCCGTTCTCATGACATGGCCGCTGGTCACGGTCATGGGGACGCAGTTTGCCGGCTATCCGTTTGGCGACTCGCATGAGATGACGCGCCATATCTGGTGGTTCACCTATGCGCTACGACACGGCGAACCGCTGATCTTTCAACCGCTGCTCGGCTGGCCGGAAGGCATGTCCGGCGTCATCCTGTGGGCGAACCCGCTGCAATTCTTCCCCGGCTGGTTGTTCGCGCTGTTCCTGCCACTGCCTGCCGCCTATAACCTGTCGGCGCTGCTCACGCTGGCCTTGAACGGTTGGGCGGCTCATTATTTGCTGCGCCACCTGCTGACCGACGAACGCGCCGCGCTACTCGGCGGGCTGGCGTTCATGGCTGCCCCCACTATTCAGGGGCATCTGGCAGGCGGGCATGGCGGCTTGCTCGTCCAGTGGCCTTTGCCGCTGCTGACGCTGGCGCTGCTGCGCGTGGGCGGTTGGCTTCCCTCGTCGTCGCGGCGGCGGGATGTGCTGTGGGCGGCGCTGTGGGTGTTCATCACGCCTCTCGGTCACACGCTCCAGTTGATCTATGCGGTGCTGCCGCTGCTGGCGGTGTTGGGCGCGGCGCTGCTGATTCGGCGACAGTGGATGCGGCTGGCACAGTTGATGCTGGCGGCGGCGCTCGGTGCTGGCCTGCTGGCGCTGTTCCTGCTGCCGGTGGCGGGCGCGACTTTCGGCACGTCCGCCTATGCCGATGAAGGGGGCAGCGTGGCCTTCAGCGCGGATTTGCTCGCGCCCGTCACGCCTTCGTTCAACCATCCCCTGTTCAGCGCGTGGGATTTTCCGCGCCGTGTGCTGGGCGTGAACATCATCGAAGGCTTCAGCACCATCGGCCTGATTCCGGCGCTGCTGGCACTGATCGCGCTGTGGCGGGATCGAACGGCGCGGTTGTGGGGCTGGTTAGGGCTGGTGGCCTTCGTCCTCATGCTGGGGCCGCTGCTCAAAGTGTTCGATCAGCCTGTCGCGGTCAGCTTCGGCGGCTACCCCAGTTATATCGTGCTGCCGTTCGCGCTGGTGGCGGATTTGCCCATTCTGACGCTGGCACGCACGCCGGGGCGCTTCAATTTCCTGCTGGCGCTGGCAGTCGCGGTGCTGGTGGGATATGGTGCAAAGACCCTCACCTCACCCCTCTTATCCCCTGAGGGGAAGCTAGGCGCAGCGCAGCGGGGTGAGGTCAAACGGCAGGGCATTCTCGTCCTGCTGTTCGCCGCGCTGATGCTGTTCGAGTTGCAGGGATTCTGGCCTTTACCCACGATGTCCGCTGCCATCCCCGACGCGGTGCAGGCGCTAAATGCCCGCACCGACATTCGCGCCGTGCTGGACATTCCTTACGACAATCGGCTGGCGGCCAAAGATGCGCTCTGGTTGCAAACTGCCCACGAAAAGCCGCTGATCGGCGGGCAGGTGACGCGGGTGACTCCGGTCAACCCCACCAAGCTGAACCTGCTGGAGCAAACGCTCGATCTGGCGCTGCTGGATGAGGCCGGCGCGGATGTGGTCATCGTCCATAAGGCGTATGATGGCGATGGCGCGGCGCTGGAACGGGCGCGGACGATGCTCGGTCAGCCGACGTATGAGGACGCGCAAATCGCGCTGTTCGATGTGCCAGAGCCGCAAAGACTCCCGCCTGTTTTTCGGGTGCTACCTGCCGCGTCCGCCAGCCCTGACCGCATCGAATGGGATATTTATGCCCCGCAAAGCGGCTGGCTAAACCTGACGGGCGCGTTGAATAGCGCCTCGCGTCAGGCGGCACTGTGGCTGGACGGCGTGAAGATCGCCAGCTTCCCGGCGGGC
>CAIPFY010000350.1 GCA_903864435.1 uncultured Chloroflexota bacterium
CTGGCCTGTTCTTATGTCGTTCTCGCGTTGTTCGTGCCGACTTCACCGAGCCAATGGGGTGCCATTCTGTGCATTGTCCTGCTGGCAGGGTTAGCGGCGGTTCAATCCTTGCGCGGACATCAGCGGATAGCGGCGATGATTGTCACCATTGTGGGCTGGTCGGCGGTGGCGGGCGCTGAATTGGGGCTGGATTGGACGGGGGCGTACATCAATGATGCCAGCCTATTCGTCCTTATCATCATTCTTGCGACGGTGATGCTGGGGAGCCGTGCTGGAAGCATTGTGATGATTTTCAGTACCGTGACGACCTTGCTCGACAGCGCATTGCGTCCGCTGCCTGCATTGACCTACGACCACGATTTGATGATGCGCTTAGAGATGACGCACTGGGTCGAACGCAGCCTTTTATTTGTGGCGACTTTGTTGTTCGTTCGTATGCTTATGAACCGCCTGATGGGTGCTATTCACCGTTCGCAGCAGAGCGAGGCTGCGCTGGTGATGCGCAATCGCCAGTTGGAAGCCGAGGTGATCGAACGGCAGCACATCGAAGCCATACTCCAGCAGCAAAGTGAACATTTGCAACTGGCGCTCAAAGCGGGGCGGATGCGGACATGGAACTGGGATTTGAGAACCAATATCATTCATGGGCAAAACATGGGGGGAACCCATCCGCTGCCAGATGGTACTTACAGCGCGGAGGAGTTGTTCCGGCGCATTGACCCGCAGGATTATGATCTGGTGAAGGCGCAGATCGCGTTGAGCATTGCCAGCGAGCAGTCTTGTCAGTTGGATTACCGGGTGTTACAGCCGGATGGCAGCAGTCGCTGGTTGCGGGTGAGTGGGGGGCGCTACACCGACGATCACGGCAACGTGGTGGGTTTATCGGGCGTGTCGCAGGATATCACCGAGCAAAAACTTGCCCAGCAGAAGATTCGCCGTTCGCAAGAACGCTTCTCTAAGGCATTTCACGCCAACCCGATCCCGACGGCGATCACCACCTCGGATGTGAGCCGCACGTATATTAATGTCAATGCGAGCTGGGCGAACCTGTTCGGCTATGCGCCCCACGAGTTCATCGGTCAGTCGTCTCTGAAAGTGGATACATGGGTGAACCCGGACGACCCGGAACGGGTGCGTTCCACCTATGAAGCACAGGGCAGCGTGCGCGATATGGAGATTTGGCGCAAAGCCCGTGATGGTAAAAAAATTCTGGTTCACATGACGATTGAAACCATCGAAATAGAGGATGACAACCACTGGTTGGTGATGCTGCGGGATGTGACCGAGCATAAACTGGTTTCCGAGCAGGCGTTGGAACTGGCGATGGTTCGGGAACGGGTGAATGTGCTGCGCGATTTCCTGAGTACTATGTCCCACGATCTCAAGACGCCGCTGAGTGTGATGAACACCAGCCTCGATCTGCTGGAGCGTGTTCCCGACCCGTCGCGCCGCCGTGAGAAGGCCGAAGTCATTCGGACGCAGGTGTCGCTGGTCAACCGCTACATTCAAGATACGCTGACGATTGCCCGGTTGGACTATTCGCCCGATTTGACGATTGAAAACGTCAAACTTCCGGCGCTGGTGCAGGCGATTCATGACCGTCTCTTGCCCCGTGTTGAGGAGAAGCGGCAGTCGTTCACCATCGCCATCGAGCCGACTTTGCCCGAACTGCGGGGGGATGTGGACGAGTTGGAACGCGCTTTCCTGAACCTGATTGAAAATGCGATTAACTATACGCCTTCCGGTGGGCGAATCGCGGTACGGGCGCAACCTGAAGGCCGGATGGTTCATGTTGAAGTGCAGGATACCGGTATTGGCATCGCGCCCAAAGATCACGCTCTCGTTTTTGAACGGTTTTTCCGCACCAGCGCCGGCAAGCAGACACACCAGAATGGCACCGGCTTGGGGCTGGCAATCGTCAAGCGTATTGTGGAGATGCACGGTGGTAAAATCGAACTGGAAAGCACCCCCGGCGAGGGAAGTGTGTTCCACTTGTACCTGCCTATGGTATCCTCTGCGGATGACGAGACACAGCCTAGCCTTACCCCTCCCCATTCTCTGCCTCTTTTGGATGCTCACGCTGACGGTTAATCCGTTTGCGGGCGCGGTTCAGGCACAGTCCTCCGTGCGTTCGGATCGTCTGGGCATCGCCTTCATCAGCTCGCTCGACTTGCCTGCTAACGAACATCGCTACCAGCGGGCGCTGCTCATGGGGGCGGCGTGGAATCGCTGGCCGTTGTACTGGGATCGCGTGGAAGTGAGCGCGGGCGTGTTCGATTGGAGCGCCTATGATCGGCTGGTGAGCGATGATCTGGCGCATGGCCTCCAACTCGACACGATCCTGTTAGGCCGCCCCGGTTTTTACGGGGAGGGCGGTAGCATCGCCGGATTGAACGCGCCTGTGTTCAGCGATGGCAGCGATACACCCGGCGGCGGAAAAACGCCGAATCCGGCAAACTTCTGGGCGCGGTTCGTGTACGACGCGGTGACGCGCTACCGTCCCGGCGGCTTGCTGGCTACGCAGCAGGGCTGGCCTGCTGGACGTGGCATTCGCGTGTGGGAGGCATGGAACGAGCCGGATTTGACGATGTTCTGGAGTGGCAGCGTGGCGGACTATGCGCGGTTGCTCAAGGTGGCGTATCTGGCGGCGCATCAGGCCGACCCCGAAGCGCGGGTGATGTTCGGCGGGCTGGCGTATGGCAACCCCGACAGCGACGACTGGCTGGATAAAACGCTGGCGCTATTCGCCACTGACCCGCAACACGCGGGATATGGCTGGTTCATGGATATGGTCGGCGTCCACAATTACAGCGACCCGCGCCGTAGCGGGCTGGTGGTGCGCCGTGTGCTAGATGTGCTGCGCCGCTACGGGTTGGAGCGTCCGGTGTGGTTGAACGAAACCGGCACGCCCGTGTGGGATGACTATCCGGGGCCGACATGGACAGGTGGCGACCCTGCCGGACGGCGGCTGCGGGTGACGATGGCGCAGGCGGCGGCGTTCGTGGCGCAGAGTGCCGCGTATGCGTGGGCGGCGGGCGCGGAAGTGGTCTTTTTTCATCAGTTGTACGACGACTGTGGCAATCAGTCCGGCGGCACGGATTTCCCGCCCAACAACGGTGAGTTGTGCGCGGCGGGGGGAAGCTGCGCCGGAGATGCTTTCGGTTTTTATCGCAACGAACGCGGCGCAAGCTGTTTCACGCAGCACCCGCTGCCGGATACACCGCGTCCTTCGGCGGCGGCTTTTTACCGGCTGGCGCAGGTGTTCGGTGCCGCGCCCTTCGGGAACGGCGACGTGTCGCGGGAAGGGGATGTGGTGACGATCACGTTCATGCGGCCTCTCAGCAATGAGCGCGTGGTGCTGATGTGGAACCGCAGCCTGACGGATACCCGGTTGGAACTGGTGGCACAGGGGCATTCGGCGCTGCTGGTTTCGTTCGCCAACGAGGATTATGAACTCACGCCCACCGATGGGAAATATTCCATCGGGTTAGCGCCGGCTACGCCGGATGATTTCCCCTATTTGCGTCCGGGTGAAGTTTCCGCCATCGGGGGCTTGCCGATGGTGCTGATCGAACGAATTGACCCCACGCTGGTGAATGGTGGGACGGCTGTCCCCACCGCCGCGCCGATTCTGCTCACGCCGGGGGCGATCACCGCCACCCAGCCGCCGCGCCCGACCACTGAGCCGGAACACGATGCGACCCCGCCTACCGCCCGTGTAACCCCGCTGCCGATCATCAGCCCGACGACCTTTACCGTGTACTGGTCAGGCGAAGATGACAGCGGCATCGAGCATTATTTGATCTGGGTGCGCGTGGACGAAAGCGAGTGGAAGCCGTGGCTGGAAACGAACGCCACACAGGGGCAGTATACCGGCGAAGTCGGGCGGCGCTATGCGTTCGCGGCATGGGCGCAGGATTTGGGCGGGAACTGGTCGCTGGACACGGACTTGCAACCGCAGGCCGAAACCACCGTGCAGTAGCATCAACCGTGCAGCGCGGCGAATTCCGGCGCAAGCAGCGTTTCGAGATGCGGCGTGACGCCCCAGTAGGCTTTGAGCGCCTGATATTCGGCGAGATCGGCCTGTGCTGGTGTGCTGTGCGGGCGGCGGACAGCGCGTAACATCAAATTGCGTCCGGTGTGTTCGGACGAGACAAACTCGATCACATCGGTTTTGTAGCCCATCAGCCGTAAAATCTGGGCGCGGAACGTGTCGGTCAGCAGGTCGGCAAACCGTTGCTTCAGGATTCCGTGCCGCAGCAGCGGGTTAAATGGTTCGCGGTTCTGCAACTGGCGGTGCAGGTCTTTGTGGCAGCAGGGGACGGACACGATAATCCCTGCCGCGTGGCGCACGCCCAGCGCCAGCGCCTCGTCGGTGGCGGTGTCGCAAGCGTGGAGCGCCAGCAGAATATCCGGCGGGGTGGCGGGCTGGAAGGCGGCGATAGCCGAGGGGTAGAAGCACACATCGGACAGCCCCATCTGCTGCGTGAGCAGGTTGTCCTTGTCAATCAATGTCCCGTTCACATCCACGCCGGTGAGCGCCGCCGGAATGCCTTTTTTGTGGGTGAGGAAATGATAGGCGGCGAAACTGAGATGCGCCGAACCACAGCCACAGTCGAGAATGTGGACGGGCGTGTGGTCGAACCCGCCGAGCGCCCCGGTATGGTCGAGCAACTTGAGAAACTCGTTGATCTGCGTGAATTTGTCCTGCATGGCGGCTTTCACGCGCCCGTCCCCGGTCATGATGCCGATGGCTTGCAGGAACGGGTCGGGCAGGTCGGGCGGCAGCGGCAGGTCTTTAGCCGCATCGTGGTTCAGTTCGGCGCGGCGCGGTTCTGCGGCGGGCGTGGATTTCACGCTCACCTTGCCCGATGGCGCGATTTGCATCGTCACATCTTCGGCGCTGGTTTGCAACCGGATGGTGTGGAAGGGCAGCGCCAGCAGTTCATCCACCTGCGTGGGCGCGGCTTCGGGCAGAACGTTCTTGGTCACATCCTGCTTGGCGTCGAAGCGTGATATTTGAATGTGGCGGCGGCCTTTGAGCAGGACAGGCCGCAGGATCACGCGGCGGTAGGGCAGCGCGGCGCTGATCTTGCCGCTGAAGGTGATCTGTATGAACGAATCGTCCGCGAGGGCGCGGTGCAGTCTTTCTCGGTGGTCAGTCGTCATCGGGGTCGTTCCTTGCGCTCAATCCGGTGCATTATAATCGGTCAGGCGCAGGTTGTCCCGTACACAACCCGCCTGCTACAATCTCTGCAAAGAGAGGGTGATTTGAGTATACGTTCCATTTCAGACTTCATACAGCGCCATGCCTTGCTGCTGGTAGTGGTGGTCGCCGTCGGGCTGCGGTTGGGGATTTTCTTCGCGTTTCCGGGCGTGTTCCGTTTCGACGACTCGAATGCCATACACGGCTCGGAAGCCTATGACACGTATGCCCGCAACCTGCTGGCAACCGGCGTTTATGGGCGTACCCCCGGCGTGCCGGATGCGGTCATCCCGCCGCTGTACAGCTATGCGCTGGCGGGTGTTTATGCCCTCTTCGGACGCGCTTCATTGACGGTAGCCCTGTTTCATACCGCGCTGGATGTCCTGTGTATGGTGTTTTTGTACCATACCGCCCGCAAACTGCTGCCCCTGAGCCGGCTGATCGGACTGCTGGCGGTACTGGGTTATGCGCTCTATCCCTATCTTATTTTCCAGAACTTGACTCTGATTGACACGCCGTTCTTTATGGTGCTGTTGTTCGGGTTTGTGCTGTGCATGGTGCTGCTGCGTGAACGTCCCCACTTTGATCGTGGGGCGTGGGCGCTGGCTGTCGTCGGGGGTGTGTTGCTCGGCCTGTCGCTGCTTACGCGGGCGTTGTTGCCGCTGCTGGCGCTGCTGGTGGCGCTGTGGTTCGTGTTCCGCGTGGGGTGGTGGCAGACGGTGGCGCGGTTGCTGCCGGTGGCTGTGGTGGGTCTGCTGGTGGTGCTGCCCTGGATCGTCCGCAACTTTAGCGTGTATCAGGCTTTTGTGCCGACGGCGCTGAATTTTGGCGACAATTTCTATCAGGGTAGCAGCGTGTACACCATTCCCTATTTTCGGGCGGGTTATGATGTGCAGTGGGTGCCGCCGCCGCCGCTGCAAGCCGATGACCACCTGAGCCTCGCTGCCAGTCAGGAACGGTTTCAGGCGGGCTTAACCTACTTGCGAACCTATCCTGAACAGATTCCCGATCTGCTGTGGACGAAGTTCCTTGTGTATTGGAGCATTGACATCGCGCCGCGTTTGAACCCCGTCGAAGGGCAGGTGCCGCGCCTCGATTATCATGGCAACGTGATCGCCGAGGACAACGGCGGCGCGTTGGAACTGGGCGGGTTGCCGCCGGGTGATCCGGTGGGGGCATACTCTACGCCGCTGTTCGATCAGATCGGGCGAACCGTCCACCGTTTCTACTGGGGCGGCCTGTTCCTGCTCGGCCTGCTCGGAATCGTCGTCACCGCGAAACAGTGGCGCGGGGTGTCGCTGCTGTGGTTCATCCAGATCAGCATGACGGTCATGTACGTCGTATTCCACCCCTCCACGCGCTACCGCGTCCCCACTGATCCCTACTGGTTCATCTTCTCGGCGGCGGCGCTGGTGTGGCTGTGGGAACGCTGGCAGGCGCGGCGGTCAGGCTAGGCCGGACAATGCGCGGCGACATCCGGGGGTAATCCTGTATGGTTGTTCCCCGCCCACGCTATCCTCATCACGCTTTTTACAAAATCTATTACAATGGGCAAATGGGGATGGTGATAACGGGGTGGGGGATGATGTATGGGTTCAATTTGGCGGCGCTTGTGGAGTGGCAGGCCCAAAGTGTACCAGCAGCGCCGGTGGACAGATGATCAGCTGCAAGCACAGGGGTTTGCGTATTATAAGCCGATCAAACAGGTGACACTGGTGCGGCAACTGCCCGCTGCCGAAGCCCCGCTGACCATTCAAACGCCTTACGACACGATTGTGGCTCACGCGGGATATTTTATCGCGTATGTGGCGGGTACAGAGATGCACATTCATCTGAGCCAATACGAACCGCGCCCGATTGAGCCGCATATCTTTGAAAAGACTTATCTGGCGTGGGACGATTCCACATGGAAGCCTTCCGCGACACAGGCGCATTTACTCGCGTTGGGGTGCAAGCCGTACTATAAGATTGTCGGGGTATGGGCCAAACACCTGCGTGAGGATACGTATGTGCAGAGCATCGAAAGTTCACGCCCCGCGCTGGCACCGGTCGGGGCGTGGTTGTGTGTGGGGGTATCCGGCGAGCCGTGGTCAGTGACCGATACGTGGTTCCGCAGCCGCTATGTGATCCCGCACGCCTGACTTATTCTTCCTCCGGCGTGAGGAATATCTGCCATTGGCCGCCCATGCCCGCGTCTGTCACGCCGTAGTACACTCGTAGCGTTTGACCGTCGCGCTGCACCAGATCGCAGCGGCTTTCGCCCTGTCGCTGGTAGCGTACCCACAGGCCAATATCGCCCTGCCACTGTACTTTTTCGGCGCGTACCGGGTTGCCTTCACGCTGTTTGATGGCGTAGTGCCACAGCTTGCGGGCGGAGGCGCGGGTCACGTTGTTCACGATGTTGCCATTGCGCAGATCTCGCATGGTGTAGTAACGCTCCTCGCCCCGCTGTTCGATGGCGATGATCTCCACGCCTGCGGTGGGGGCTTCGGCGGCTCCTGCGGGTTCTGGCGCGGGTTCTTCCGGCACTTCGGGGGCGGGCGCGGCGGCGCGGCGGCTGCGGCGCGGTTGGGTGGGAGCAGGTGGCGGCGGCGGTGGCGCGGCTTCTGCTTGCAACTTCAAGCCCTGCTTCACAAGACTGACGATTTCATCCCGCACGGCGAGGCTGGTTTCGGCCTCGTCCCGCACATAGATTTTGTTGTCCTCAATCGCGTAAGGGCGGGCTTCACCGGAAGGCACTTGAATGCGAACGATGGCCTTGCCCTGCGATTCCAGCGTGTCTATTTCTACTGCCAGCGTGGGGGTAATCATGCGCTCGATTTCGCGCTGAAGCTGCTCCACTGCGGCGGCGGGGTTTTCGATGCCTTCCGCCAGTTTCTTGGCTTCGGCGCTGGCTCCCACATACACGGTGCCGCCATTGGTGTTGGCGAAGGCGCACACATCCGCGATGATGGCGGACAGCCGTCCAACGGAGTTGGAGAACGTTTCGTGGAAGGCTTGAATCAGGCTGGGGCCTTCTTCACGGGCGGCCTGCACATAATCTACCGGCTGGCGGGTGGGGTTGTAGGGGCGGGTGCGCGAGAAATCCGTCCCCTGAAACATCTCTAGCAGCGCCTCGAAGGTGCGTTCGGGCAGCATGACCTCGGTCACGCGATCCCCCACCCCCAGATTGGCGTTCTTGTTGGCCTTGTCGCCTTTTTCGGCCTGCGCGTTCAAACGGTGCGCGTCTGACCCTTGAATGCAGCGCATCCGGCGGGTGTAGCCAAACTTCGTCCCGTTGAAAAAGCGTTCGGTGCTTTCACGGCTTTTGCGACCCAAGTCGGTCACTTCCAGCGCGTGCAAGTAGCGATCCTGTGTATAGGCGATTTTGGTCTGCCCGCCGAAGTCAAAGCCGCGCATGGCGACGCCATGTGTGCTGTTGGCATGCGCCGCGATGCAGATGCCACCGGCTTCGGTGATGGTCTGGTAGGCACTCAGCACATCGGAGGACGCGCCCACTTCCGAGCTACCCGCATCCAACGCGCCAGCGGGCACGTTCAAACTGAGCAGCAGGTGTTCAATCTGGCGGATGGGGGTGCTGGGCGCGAACAGCCCCAGAATATGAAAGCCGAAAGTCGCCGTGAATTCAAAGCCGGGCAGCACCAGAATTTTATCCAGCAAGCGGCGGTATTCGTTCAGCCGCTTCAGTTCTTCCGGTTGGATGCGCTTGAGCGACTCCAGAAAAGTCAGCCCTTCGATCTCGCGCATCATGGCTGCATAGCCATTCACCGTGTTGTGGTCGGTGAATGCAATAATATCCAAGCCTCGATACTCGGCTTTTCGCAGAAGATCGAGGTAGGTGATGTCGGATTCTTGATAGTCGGCAGAGGCAGGCGTATGGAGGTGTAAATCCATCCGGTACCAATGCGTTTTGGTTTTCTTACGGGATGACATGTTTCAGTCTTCCGTGATTGCGTTTAAGCGGCGAGTCTTCTGCATAACCTGTGCTGATCGGTAATCGTTTAGCTCTGTGCGATAAGGCTGTTGAACAGGATAGGCAGGTCGCCCGGTTCAAACGGCTTGACGATGAATTTATTCGCGCCAGCCGCCATCGCCTCGTCGCTCACATCCAGCCCGGAAGTCATCACAATCGGCGTTTTGGCGAAATCGGGATGTTTGCGCAGTTCGCGGATCACATCCACGCCGTCCATATCCGCCAGATGGTAATCCATCAGGAAAATATCAGGATGCACTTTTTCGGCACTGAGGATTACGTTGGCTCCAAGCGGCTCGATGGACACATCGAAGCCATCTAATTCCAGTAGGGTTTTGAGCAGCTTCACCGTGTTGCGATCGTCATCCACAACCATGACTTTAGCCAAAGCACGCACTCTCTTTCTAAACAGCAACCCATTGTGTGCCTGATAACTAAGAGGGTGCAGTTTGCTGCACCCTTTCCCACTATACACTATTTTTTCTTCTTGCGCCCAATCTTGCTCCCCGGCGGGGGCATGAGCGCCGCATCCAGTACATCCTCGACACTTTCCGCGAGGACGAATTTGAGTTCCGCACGCACATCGTCGGGCAGATCGTCGAGGTCGTTCTCGTTTTTGGCGGGAATGATGACGGTATCCACGCCGAAACGATGGGCGGCCAGCACCTTGTCTTTGATGCCGCCAACGGGTAGCACCTGACCGCGCAGGGTGATTTCACCCGTCATGGAGACGTTGCTGCGGGTGGGGCGACCCGTGAGCATGGAAGCCAGCGCCGCCGCCATCGTGACGCCTGCCGAAGGGCCGTCTTTGGGTACGGCTCCTGCGGGAACGTGCAGATGGATGTCGTTCTTCTCGAAGAATCCCGGTTCGAGGCCGAATTCTTCAGCTTTGGAGCGAATGTAGCTCAGGGCAGTGCGGGCGCTTTCCTGCATCACTTCACCCAGCTGTCCGGTGTACTGGAAGCCTTTCCCACCCGGCATCCGCGCTGCTTCCACGAACAACACATCCCCGCCGACGGGCGTCCATGCCAGTCCGGTTGCCACACCTGGCAAATCGGTGCGCTCCTCAATTTCCTCCCGGTAGCCATAGCGCGGCTTGCCGAGTAGATCGCGCACGGCCTTTTCGTCCACCTTCACCGCCGAGGTTTGTCCTTCGGCGATGCGCGTGACCACTTTACGCGCCGCCCGTCCGATTTCGCGTTCGAGAGTACGCACACCGGCCTCGCGGGTGTAATCGCGCACGATGGTCAGCAACGCTTCATGCGCGAAGTTGATTTCTCCAGTACGCAGCCCGTTCTCGCGTATCTGGCGCGGAACGAGGTATTGCTCGGCAATCGCGGTTTTTTCCTGTTCGGTATAACCGCTGAGGTGGATGATTTCCATACGGTCACGCAGCGGCCCCGGAATAGGCTCTAGTTCGTTAGCCGTTGTGATGAAGAACACTTCGCTCAGATCGTAGGCCACATCCATATAGTGATCGCGGAACTCGTTGTTCTGCTCCGGGTCAAGCACTTCCAGCAGCGCCGAAGCCGGATCGCCCCGGAAGTCCCGCCCCAGTTTGTCCACTTCGTCCAGCATAATGACCGGATTGCGCGATTCGGCGCGGCGGATGGTCTGAATCATGCGACCGGGCATCGCGCCGATGTAGGTGCGGCGGAACCCGCGAATTTCGGCTTCATCCCGCAC
>CAIPFY010000351.1 GCA_903864435.1 uncultured Chloroflexota bacterium
AAGGATCATGCAGATTATGGAAACAAAGGTTCTCAAGCTAGGTGGCGGCGCGGGAAACGATCATACTGGAACCCTCAAAAACCTTGCCGAACGCATTCGGGCAGGTGAACGCTGGGTACTCGTTCATGGAGCCAGCGATTCAGCAAACAAGCTGGCTGATGAAGTCGGCTATCCCGCACAAACGCTAACGACTGCAAGCGGTCACACCAGTCGCTATACCGATGCCCGTACCATTGAGATATATCGGATGGCGGCAGCAGGCATCAATCAGCAGATGACGGCTACATTAGCCAGTTTTGGTGTGAATGTGGTCGGTCTGGCAGGCCCCAACGTGATACGCGCTCAGCGAAAAGCAGCCATCCGCGCCATCAAAGAGGGTCGCTCAATCATGATCCGCGATGACCATACCGGCACAATCACACAGGTAAACTGGGCTTTGCTGGCAAACCTCTTGGAGGCCGGTTACACGCCGGTTATCGCCCCGCTGGCAATGGGCGAAGCCTTTGAAGCTCTAAACGTAGATGGTGATCTTGCTGCTGCCGCCATCGCCCATGCCCTGAGCGCAGAAACATTCATCATCCTCAGCAATGTTCCCGGTCTATTAAAAGACATTCAAAACCCACAATCGCTTATCACCCGCATCCCCCTCGCAGAACTGGCTCAATACGAATCGTTCGCAGCAGGGCGGATGAAGAAAAAGCTGATGGCCGCCCAAACTGCGGAAACGCCACGAGTAATTTTGGCGGATTCGCGCGTAGAAATGCCATTGGATGCAGCCTTGCGCGGTGGCGGAACGTGGATTGTCCGCGATAGTCTCACGATCAAGTAAATCGGACTGAACCTAAATCAACATGCTCAACAACATTTCGTGGAACGAACTAGAAGACCTGCATAGTAGCGGCACCTACTTGAAGCGTGATATTCAAATTATACGTGGTGAAGGCGCTCTCTTGTGGGATGACAATGGACGACGCTATATTGACTGCGTGGGGGGGCAAGGTTCCGCCAATCTGGGTCATGGTCATCCAACCATATTGGCCGCCATTCAGAAACAGGCCGCCGACCTCATCACTTGCCCGGAACTATTTCACAATCCGGTACGCGCCCGTTATCAAGCTGAACTCTGCAAAGCTGCGGGAATGAACCGCGTGTTCCTTTGCAACAGCGGCACCGAGGCCAACGAAGGCGCTTTGAAAATTGCCCGCCTCAAAACCGAACGTACAGGCATTATTGCCACAATGCGCGGCTTTCATGGGCGCACAATGGGCGCATTGAGTACCACATGGGAAAAGACCTACCGTGAACCTTTTCTTCCGCTGATACCGGAAGTGACCCATATTCCTTACAACAATCTGGACAAGCTGCGCGATGCGCTTAATCCGAACACCGCAGCCGTCCTTTTGGAAGTGGTGCAGGGTGAAGGCGGTATCCATCCTGCTCAAGCGGGTTATTTACACGCGGCGGCTGAATTGTGTCATCAAAACGGGTCGCTTCTCATCATAGACGAAGTGCAGACCGGATTCGGGCGAACGGGCACTCTGTTCGCGCACCAGCAGGATGACGTAACACCGGATATTCTGTGCGTTGCTAAAAGTATGGGCGGCGGCATCCCAATGGGCGCCGTACTATTGCACGAACGACTGGGCGACATTGCTCCCGGTTCACATGGCAGCACCTTCGGCGGCAACCCGTTGGCCTGTGCCACCGGGCTTGCAGTGCTGGACGTTCTCCAGAATACAGACATTTTGCAGCGCACCTTGAAGCGCGGAACGGATGTGCGCGAATATCTCAAAGCGCATCTGAACGAGCAATCAACACGCGAAGTACGGGGGCGCGGTCTGATGATTGGCATTGAACTGCGTGGCAAGGTCGCCCCCGTCCTTAAAACACTACAATCGCACGGCGTGCTGGCGTTGCCTGCTGGCCCTTCGGTACTCCGTTTGCTCCCCCCGCTGGTCATCACAGATGAAGATCTGTGGCAAGCTATTCACATCATCGTGGAGGTTCTAAATACTCATGCCTTTTGAAGCCTATTCGATTATCGAAAGTACCCTGCGCGAAGGCGAACAATACAGTACCGCCACGTTCAATACGGCTCAAAAACTGGAAATTGCGGGACTGCTCGACCAGTTCGGCGTCGAAATGATTGAGATGACTTCGCCCTGTGCTTCGCCCCAGAGTGAAGCGGATATTCGCGCAGTGTGTGATAGCGGATTACAAGCCCACATCCTCACCCACATCCGCTGCAACCGGGATGACGCGGCTCGCGCACTGGATACCGGTGTGGATGGGCTGGATATCGTCATTGGAACGTCGCCGCAGCTCATGCAGCATAGTCACGGCAAGAGCATCCGCCAAATTATTGATCTGGCTGCCGAGGTCATGCGCTACATCCGGGAGCAGAAGCCCGACATTATTCTGCGCTTCAGCACCGAAGATACATTTCGGAGCCGCGAAAGCGATCTTCTGCGCGTGTATCTGGCTGTTGCTGATCTTGGCATGGTAGACCGGTTGGGCGTTGCCGATACAGTCGGTGTCGCCTTACCCACGCAGGTCTTCAAGATGGTCGAACAACTGGTGCGGCTAACCGGTTTGCACATCGAATTTCACGGTCATAATGACAGCGGATGCGCCATCGCCAATGCCTGCGCCGCGCTCGAAGCAGGAGCCACCCACATTGACACAACCGTTCTCGGCATTGGTGAACGCAACGGCATCACGCCTCTAGGCGGGTTGGTTGCACGCCTCTATACCATCCGCAAGTCCTACGTGTCCAAGTACAACTTGAAGTTGTTGCCTGTGCTGGATAAGTTGATTGCCGATACTTGCGGCATTGACATCCCCT
This sequence comes from uncultured Chloroflexota bacterium, assembly GCA_903864435.1. Classification (GTDB taxonomy): domain Bacteria; phylum Chloroflexota; class Anaerolineae; order Aggregatilineales; family Phototrophicaceae; genus CFX2. The sequence continues at coordinate 2,846 of CAIPFY010000351.1, forward strand.
TTAACAACTACGTCACAGGCTCAAGCGCGTTTATGCACAAAGCAGGCATTCATGCGAAGGCCGTTCTTGCTGATCCAACCACTTATGAAATCCTGAAGCCGGAGGATTTCGGGCTGACTCGTGAAATCGCCATCGGGCATCGCCTCACCGGTTGGAACTCTATTCGGGATCGGGCGCAAACACTCGGCCTATCGCTGGACGACGATACCGTGCGCGATATCACACGCACCATTAAGCAGAAGGCCGATGTTGCACCATTGAGCTTGCAGGAAGTGGATGCGCTGCTCCACTCGGCAGCCGGACAGTAGTTTGCCCTGAAATACGGTTCATCGTCATGATGTACCAGAAAGAATAGCGAGATGTCCACATTACAGATCGGGACTTTGATCGCGGCGACGGGAACAAAAGTCAATGGTTTCATCACGGTTCCCAACTCGCCCGTACAAATGCCGCTGACCATTATCAACGGTGCCAAAGCTGGCAAAACGTTGCTCATCACAGGGGGAATACACGGCGCCGAATACCCTTGTATCGAGTCGGCTATCCGGTTCGGTGCATCGCTTGACCCGCAGCAAATGTCGGGGCGCGTCTTGATAATGTCTCCGGTTAGTCTCAACAGTTTCCATGCAAGACAGGCTTTCGTGGTACCGGAAGATGGCAAAAACCTCAATCGCCAGTTTCCCGGAAAGGCCAGAGGCACGATTGCCGAACGCATGGCTTTTACCATCATGAGCGAGGTCGTCCCGCATATAGACGCATGGATTGACCTGCACGGCGGAGATCTGCCCGAAGCCTTAATACCTTTCCTCGGCTATGAAGAAGCCGCAAGCCCCGCAGTGAATGCCCAAACGCTCGATATGGCGGCGGCATTCGGCATCGAACTGCTTGTCCGCCCCGATCATCTCGCTGGTACGACGGTGGCCGCCGCCGCACAGCTCAATATTCCCTGCCTGTTAGCCGAAGCTGGGCAACTTGGACAACGTGAAGAAAGCGACATCCATCTGTTACAACAGGGTTGTCACAATGTCGCTCAACTCATGGGCATCATTCCGGGTACAGCACCCCGCACGAATCTGCGGATATTTGAAAACTGGCCATGGGTACGTGCAGCGCACACCGGTTGCTGGTATCCGCAGGTCAAAATTGGCGATCATGTCCGCAAAGGGCAAACTGTAGGCGTCGTGAAAGATTATTTCGGTGAGCAAATCGCTGAATATCAATCACCTGCCGATGGCATCATCCTGTTAGTGATGACCGCCTTATCAGTCAACACAAACGATCCTCTGCTGGGCGTAGCCGCCGACTAGCCGTAAGGAATAGCTATACCATGACAGGCTATACTTTTGTCGAAAAAACGTTGGCGCGGGCAGCAGGCCGCGTGAACGTCCGCGCCGGAGATATTCTGGATATTCAGCCCGATGTGATGTTTAGCCATGATAACACGGCAGCTATTCGCCGCATCTTTGAAAAGATCGGCGCGCAAAACATCAGCCGCCCGGAACGCGCAGTGTTCACATTGGATCATGCTGTTCCAGCCCCCACCACTGAACATGCACAAAATCATGCCGAAATACGCCAGTGGGCAAAAGCGCAGGGCATCCGGCAATTTGAAGTCGGACGCGGCATTTGCCATCAGGTCATCAGTGAAGAAGCCCTTGTCCTTCCGGGCGAAGTCATCCTCGGTTCGGACAGTCACACGACCCATTTCGGATGGCTTGGTGCGTTTGGTATGGGCGTTGGGCGAACCGAAATGGCAGCCCTATGGGCAACCGGACAACTCTGGATTAGAGTGCCGGAAACTTTCCGCATCACCCTAATCGGCAAACCGCCCGCAGGTGTTACCGCCAAAGACATCACCCTGCGCCTAATGAAAGATAAGAGTGTCGGCGGCGGAGCCTATCGCGCCATTGAAATTTGCGGTGAAACACTCCAGCACTGGAGCATTGACGAACTCCCTGTCATGCCGAATATGATGGCTGAGTTCGGTGCGATGAGTGCCTACATCGCACCCGATGAGCGCGTGCTGGAGTATGTCCATGCCCGACGGGCGCGGGCTGTACAGGCGGCGGATTCTGATCCCGCCTCGTACCGCTTCCGTCCCTACGAACCCCTCTACCCGGATACCGATGCGGATTACGACGAAGACTACGCGCTGGATGTCAGCACACTGCAACCGCAAATAGCCCTGCCCCACCAGCCCGATAACGTCGTCAATTTGTCCGAAGTGGCCGGACAGCCCATTCAACAAGCGTTGATCGGCACTTGCACCGGTGGCAGACTCTCCGACCTCGAAGCCGCCGCCGCAGTGGTGAAAGGCAAGCACATTCGCTCCCGCCTGCTCATTATCCCCGCCAGTTCCGAAGTGCTGCTGGAAGCCACTCGCAACGGGACGCTTGCAACACTCATCGAAGCCGGTGCAGCGATCAGCACGCCGGGATGCGGCCCCTGTATGGGCAATCACATGGGCGTTCCGGCCTCCGGTGAAGCCACCATCATGAGTGGCAGTCGCAACTTCAAGGGGCGCTTGGGAACAACCGATGCTCCCACTTACCTGTCTAACCCTTACGTCGTCGCAGCCTGCGCCGTAGCAGGCAAAATCATTGATCCCGCCGAGATTATCGGCACGATGGAGGCCTAGCATGACCAACACACATCGTTGTTGGGTGTATGGGGACAACGTCAACACAGATGTCATCTTCCCCGGCAAGTACACCTATACACTGAAAACGCCGGAAGAAATTGCCTCCAAAGCACTTGAAGACCTCGATCCAACCTTCGCCACACAGGTCAAGGCGGGTGATGTGATCGTCGCCGGACGCAATTGGGGCATGGGCAGCAGCCGCGAACAGGGCGTGACCAGCCTGAAATACGCGGGAGTCAACTGTATCATCGCCGAATCGTTCAGCGGTCTCTATTTCCGAAATTGCATCAATCAAGGTGTTTTACCCATCGTATGCACCGGATTGCATCTTACCCTGCACACAGGCGACTCGATTGAACTCGACATTGCCAATCACACGATCATAAGCGGTGGAAACCACTATAGTTTTTCACCGCTATCACCTTCGGTTCAAAAAATATTTGACGCGGGCGGGCTGCTGCCCATGCTACAAAAGCAGTTTGCCGCCGCTAAATGATCGAACCATTGATCCGGTCGTAAAGCGCCTTATCTGGAATGACCGTCTGCTGAGGGAGAAGTCCGGTCAGCAGACGGACTTCTCCGCCCTGAACAACCAGCGCCCCACCCGGCAACCCATCCTTCAAATGCGTGTAGGCGGCGTATGCGAAATCCGCTGCGAGTACACGATCTACATGCGACGGCACGCCACCGCGCTGCGCATGACCCAACCGGACATCCCGCACACGAATACCCGTCAGTTTCGCCAGATCATCCGCAAGTGTCCGCGCTCCCCGTGCGCCTTCACAGATGACGATAAGGGCATGCCCAAACTGTTCCACCGCCTTTCGCGTTCGCTCTGCAAGCCAGTCATCCGCATACGCATATTCCGGCAGCAGCACGCTATGCGCGCCTGCCCCGTGCGCCACCGCCAACGCCAGATTCCCGCACACACCGCCTAATGTTTCCACGAGAAAAATCCGCCCAACCAGAGCATGTGCGGTGGCAAGCGCACCGCCAATGGCATGATAAGCAAAGTTGCAAGCCGAATCGAAACCCAGCGAGCGTTCGCTGCCCGGAACATCATTATCAATCGTGGTAGGAATACCGATCGAAGATATGCCCCATTCCTGTAGCAGCGGCGGAATATGTCGCAGCGTACCATTCCCGCCAAACAACAGGATATTATCAACCTTCCACTGCTTCAAAACCTCTCGAATCCGCTGTTGGGCTTCGGTATCTTTCAACACCGGATCGCGGCTGGATGGCAGCATAGAGCCTCCCTGCCCTACCCATGGGATCAACCTGCGATAATCGAGTGTCACCATCTGCCCATCCATCAAGCCCGGAAACCCGCCTTCAGCCCCCAGAATTTCATGCCCGTCACCCGTTGCCATCCGCACAAAGTTTGCGACTAACGCATTAATACCGGGAGCATCACCACCGCTAACCACTACGGCTGTTCTCATCGCGCATTCACTTTCAATATTTTTCTATCACAAGCTAATTTTGCATCAATTTGACAAAAATCAAAACTATTGGTAAGTTCATATGGAGTTAGGTAATAACAGAAATTCAAATTGTTAGACACGAATATCCATTTACCGGAAGATTTTTCTCGTTTAGCCGTCGAACGCCAGCGGCTCATTCGTGAACTTTTAGAACGAGATGGAATCGTGCGAACCGCTGAACTCAAAGATGTGTTGCAAGTGTCAGCAGTAACTATTCGCTCTGACCTGCGCGAACTCGAAGGTACTGGCATTTGCCAAGTCATCTGGGGTGGCGCGGTATATGTCAAACCAATTCGTGGCAACCATCCATTAGCGGATCGTAGCGCCATAAACAGTGAGGCGAAGCAAAGAATTGGCGCACGCGCTGCGCAGTTGGTAGAAGTCGGGCAGACGATCATTGTAGACGCGGGAACCACAACGCTTGAACTGGTTCGGGGTCTATCGCACGATTTAGAATATCTACGAATTGTCACGCCGGCATTAAACATTGCAACTGCGGCGGCGCAGTTCCCACATGTCGAATTGGTCATGACCGGGGGCGTTCTGCGAAATTTGACCCATTCGCTCATCGGCACACAGGTGCTTCGTGATCTGGAAATGTTCAATGCGGACTGGGCATTTATTGCGAGTGGCGGCTTTAGCACCGAACGGGGCGTGACAACATCGCACATCCTTGAGGTCGAAGTCAAAAAAACCATGATCCAGCAGGCGGCAAAGATCGCCTTATTAGCAGATAGTTCTAAATTCGGACTGGTAAGGTCGCTCAGCGTGGCTCACATGTCCGAAATTGATGTGCTTGTTTCCGATGTCGGCCTATCTGACGCACATGCAGAAGAGCTGACACGTTTAGGGGTAGATGTAATCCGTGTATAGAAAGGAGCCAAGTAAAAAGACCCAATAATTCGGTATGCACCCATAACCAGTAATCTGTTTTGGCTAATTGAGAGGATTCAAATGAAAAAGGTTCTTCTGTTTGCTCTAGTTGCATGCCTTCTCTCTATTTCGGCAGCAGTGGCACAGGATGCCCCTGCAAAATACACCATTGCCTTCGTCCCCGGCGTGAATCCTGACCCGTTCTACATCACCATGAGCGTCGGCGTGAATCAGGCCGCCTCGGATATGGGCGTGGAAATCATTCAGCAAGACCCTGAACAGTTCAATGTTCAGTATTCGGTTCCGATTGTTGAGGCGCTTATCGCTCGTGGCGATATTGATGCCCTCATCACCGCGCCGAACGACAAAGAACAGTCCATCCCCGTCCTCCAGAAGGCCAACGATGCCGGTATCCCCGTCATCACTGTGGATACCTTTGTTGGCGATGGCGACTATGCCGCTGGCCCCGTCACCTTCCCGCTGAGCTACATCGGCTCGGACAACGTTCAGGGTGGTTACATCGCGTGCAGCGCCTTAGCCGATCAGCTCGGCGAAGGTGCCAAGATTTACATCCAGAACGTTCGCCCCGGCATCAGCACCACCGACCAGCGCGAAGAAGGCTGCAAGAACGCCGCCGCTGATCGTGGCCTCGAAGTTGTCCGCGTGGACTACAACGAGAACGATGCCAACAACGCACAGGCGCAGACGACCGCCGTCCTCCAGACGAACCCTGACATCACCGGCATGTTCGCCACCAACACCTTTGGTGCGCTGGGCGCTGGCGCTGCCATCCAGAACGCTGGTTTGCAGGATGCGGTGAAGGTCGCCTTGTTCGATGCTTCGGAAGAGAACATTGGCTACCTGCGCGATGGCACGGTCTCGATCGTGATTGCCCAGAAGCCCGCTGATATGGGCTACTTCGGCGTTGCGCTGGCGATCGCTTATCTGGATGGTTTCCAGAGCATTCCCAAGCGCGTCCCCACCGGTTACTTCGTCTTTACGAAGGACAACGTGGATGATCCCGACAGCGCCCGCTATGTCTACAGCAGCGGCGGCGGTGACCCGGTTGCCCGTCTGGACAGCAGCTACGTTCTGGGCTTCGTCCCCGGCGTGAACCCCGATCCCTTCTACATCACCATGTCTCGTGGTGTGAATGCTGCCGCTTCGCGCTTCGGCATTCAGGTTGTCCAGCAAGACCCCGAGCAGTTCAACGTTCAGTTCTCGGTTCCGATTGTTGAGGCGCTCATCGCTCGTGGCGACATTAATGCCCTCGTGACCGCGCCGAATGACAAAGAACAGTCCATCCCCGTCCTCCAGAAGGCCAACGATGCCGGTATCCCCGTCATCACTGTGGATACCTACATCGGCAATGGCGACTATGCCGCTGGCCCCGTCACCTTCCCGCTGAGCTATGTGGGTTCGGATAATGTTCAGGGTGGTTACATCGCGTGCAGCGCGCTGGCCGATGCTCTGGGCAGCGGTGCCAAGATTTACATCCAGAACGTTCGCCCCGGCATCAGCACCACCGACCAGCGCGAAGAAGGCTGCAAGAACGCCGCCGCTGATCGTGGCCTCGAAGTTGTCCGCGTGGACTACAACGAGAACGATGCCAACAAC
>CAIPFY010000352.1 GCA_903864435.1 uncultured Chloroflexota bacterium
ATCATGAGTCCGCTGTGTCTGTGGGAACCATTGTGGTACGGACTGCACGGGGACGTTCGCACCGCCACCCGCCGTCTGCGCGGGAAATCCACCTTTCGCGTCGCAGGGTCGGATGAAAACCTGCCCATCACCTACCCCACCGTTCGCCAGATCACACAACAGTTCGCGCCGCATTTCCAGCGCCGGATGGTGCGCGGACTGGGCGTATTCCTGCCACCCTCGGCGGTGTATGGCGCGGTGGAAAAACGCCCCCGCCTGCTCAGAACGTTGATCGGGCTGGAGAACCGCTTCGGCGGCATCCCGCAGTTGTCGCTGCTGGCGGATCACTACTGGATCGAATTCGTGCGGGTGTAGCCGATGACGCAAGCCGCACACGGCGACTCACTCCGGCGCGGCATCACGCTGCTTGCGATCAGCAACGCGGGCAGCGCCGTGCTGTCGTTCGGGCTGTCGGCGCTGATCGGGCGCGGACTGGGGCCGAACGGATTCGGCGCGTATGCCACCGCGCTGGCGTGGGTGTATCCGCTGTCGCTGACAGCGGAGTTCGGCTTAGGCACGTTGCTCACACGGGATGCAGCGCAAAACCGCCCCCTCGAAGGCATATACCTGCGCCACATGACACAGGCGCGGCTGCTGATGGGCGGCGGCCTGATGCTGGCGTTGATCGTCCTCGCGCCGCTGCTCAGTGCCGATGCAAACGTGATCGCCGGCCTGCGCCTGTCCGCCCCCCTCATCCTGATCTTGCCGCTGTTCGGTCAATACACCGCCATCTTCCGCGCACGACAGGCCATGTGGCCGATTCCACCGCTGAACCTCGGTATGCTGGCGGCGCAAATCGCCCTGACGGTACTGGCCTTCGCGCTGGGCAGCGGGCTGCTGGCGGCCTTCGCGGTCAACACGCTCACCTCCGCCGGACAGGTGGTGGCGGCATGGTGGCTGTGGCGGCGGCGCTTCCCGCCCCCCGTCCCTCCGCCGGACAGCACGATTACGCTGGTCGGGCTGCTGCGGCTGGCATGGCCGTTCGCGGCGGCGGCGCTGCTGGCGGCGGTGCAGGCGCGAATGGGCGCGGTGCTGCTGGAACGCCTGACGGACACCGTGCAGGCCGGATGGTACGCGGCGGCGGGGCGCTTCGTGGAAGCGGCGCGGGTGCTGCCGAATGCCGCTTTCGGCGCGATTCTGCCACGTCTATCGGCCCTGAACACACAAAACAGTCAGCGGTTATTCCTGCGGACAGCAGCTCTCATCACGGGCTATGCGCTGCTGGCGGCGCTGGTCGGGAACGCGCTGGCCGCGCCGATCATCAGCCTGACTTACGGCGCAGGCTACGAGGCCAGCACAGCCGCCCTACGACTGTCGCTGTGGGGGCTGTTACCGCTGCTACTGCGGGCGGCACTCACGCTTTACGCCTACGCCACCCACCGTGAAGGGCTGACGAACGCCGTCACGCTGGGGGTGATCGGGGTACAGGTGGCGCTGGGGCTGATGTGGATTCCGGCACAGGGGGCGACGGGCGCGGCGGGGTCACTACTGGCTGCGGAAGCCTGCGGCGCGGCGGCGCTGGCGCTCCTGCTGCTGCGGGGTCGCTCGTGAAAATGCGGTTGCTCCCCGCCCTGCTGTTCGTCGTCACGCTGCTGCTGCGGGTGGGGCTGCTGGTCGGCAGCGGCTTCGATGGCCTGTACGGGCAAGATGCCTATGCCTATCACCAGTTTGCGGCGCTCATCCTGAAAATGCTCGGTGGACAAGCGCCGCTGACCGGATTCTACTGGCCGCTAGGGTATCCGGCGCTGCTGGCCAGCGCGTATCACCTGTTCGGCGCTGTACCGACTGTGGGGCAAGCGGCGAACGTGCTGCTAGGGGCGCTGCTCGCACCGTTGGTCTACGGGTTGGGACGGGAGATCGGGCTGCGAAGAAGTGGCGCGGCGGTGGCGGGGTTGCTGCTGGCGCTCGGTGGGCAGGCAGCGCAATCCAGCCTCGTGCTGATGAGCGACATCCCCGCGCTGATGTGGGTGACGGGCAGCGCGTTCCTGCTGGCGTGCTGGAAGAAACGCGGTGGTGATGGGCGACTGCTGACAGCGGCGGCGCTGCTGGCGCTGGCGATCATCACCCGCTGGACATCTATCCTGCTGATCCCGCTGTGGACGCTGGCGGCGTGGCGCTCGTGGAAACCGTTGCTGGCGGCGGCGCTGCTGATGGTCTGCGTGTTCCTGCCGCAGCACCTATTCGATGAAGCCACGCGCAGCCCCGGCCCGCAGCACGATTACCTGAACGGCTGGTCACTGACGCACGCCTTCGAGAGCGCCTTCACCGATATTGATGGGCATTTCGAGTACGCGCAGACCAATATCAGCTTTTACGCACGCTTCGTCACCGACCCGTATTTCAGCACACCGTTGTTCGCGCCGCTACTGCTGATCGGGCTGTACAGCGCCTTCCGCAGGGGGGGATGGGGGTGGATCATCGGTTGGGCGCTGCTCAACCTGCTATTTCTGCTGGGCATCACGCACCAGAATGACCGCTTCCTGCTGACGATGAGCGTCCCCGCCGCGCTGCTGGTCGGCGCAGGGCTGGACAACGCGAAGGCATGGGCGCAGGGGCGGCGCGGTGTGCCCCCCGCGCTGGCGCTGCTGCTGGCGGCGGGCAGCCTGCACATGATCGGCGCGGCGGCACAAACCGTCCCGGCATGGGTGGCACTGCAACAGCACAACAAAGACGCGGCGCTGCGAACGGTGCAACGGCTGCCGGTTGGCGTGCGGGTGTACACCTTCAGCCAAACGCTGGCGCTGCGGGAATACGGCGATTTTGAGGTGATCGAGCTGTACGAGCTTGCGCCGGAAACGCTGCAAGCGCAATGGCAGGCCGGACAGGATGATTACCTGCTGGTGAACGGATGGGAATTGGAGAATCAATGGGCGGGGCGTTCACCGCAGATCGCCTATCACTGGCTGCGTGACCAACGCGGTTTGGAGCAAATCGCCCGATACGGTAATTTTACCCTGTACCGTGTGAAAGGATAAAAACATGTCGAAGCTGGCGAGTTATTTTACGCGCAAGGCCGAGGCGCTGGCGGCGCGGCAGGCCGATTGGACAGCCAACCCCGCCGCCGGGGTGATTGATGTGAAAGCGGTTTCCAGCGTGGCAGGCATCACCGGCGCACGCCCGACGCGCATGGGGCAGCACACCGTCCTGACCGACTCCGCGCCGGGGCTGGCGGGTCATGCGCTGGGGCCAACCGCGCCGGAGATGCTGCTGGGGTCGCTGGCAAGCTGCCTCGTGCATACCTATCTGATTCAGGCCACGCTGCTGAACATCCCCCTCGATCACGTCGAGGTGGAAGTGAGCGCCAAACTGGACATGAAGGGCGCGGTGGGGATGCCCGTCACCGCCGCGACTCTGCTGGCGAACATCCAGTACAAGCCGCGTGTCGAAAGCAGTGCCAGCCCGGAAACAATCGAGGCGTTGCACCAAGCGGTGGACGAAACCTGTCCGGTGCTGAACACGCTCCGCGCCCCGCGTGACATCCGCCGCGCCCGCGAATGAACATCGGCATTCTGCTGCCCGGATTCAGCGCCGACGAAACCGATTGGGCGATTCCGGTGCAGCGCGACCTGATCCGCGCCCTCAGCCACAACGACGATGTGCGGGTGCTGGCGCTGCGTTATCCCCCGCCCCATCCGGCCTACACGCTGGAAGGCGCAGAGGTGCATACGCTGGGTGCGGGACAGGTGCGCGGATGGAGGCGGCTGGCGTTGTGGATGCGGGCGCTCAATACCTTGAGCCGCCTGCACCAGCAGCGCCCGTTCCACGTCCTCCATGCCATGTGGTCGGATGAAACGGGGCTGTTGGCGGCGTGGGCGGGCAAACTGCTGAACGTCCCCGCCGTCACCTCATTGGCGGGTGGCGAACTGGTCGGTTTCAAGGACATCGGCTACGGCTTGCAGCGCGGCGTGTTCAGCCGTTGGATTGTGCGGCGGGCGCTGGAACAGGCGGCGGCGGTGGTCGTCCCCTGCGACTATACGGCGCGGCTCATCATGGAACGGCGGTTGTATATCCCGATTGAGCGCGTGCTCTTCATCCCGCTGGGCGTGGAGAGCAGTCGCTTTCAGGTCAGCGCCCAAGCGCCGGATACCGACCTCGTTAGCGCGGGATCGCTGATCGGCGTGAAAGACCACGAAACGCTGCTGCGGGCGATGGCGTTGCTGCCGAACACACCCACGTTACGCCTCGTGGGGGACGGGCCGGAAAAGCCGCGCCTGCTAGCCCTCGCGGAGGAATTGGGGATCAGCCCGAAAATTACCTTCGCTGGAGCCGTCCCCTACCTGACGATGCCGCAGGAATTCGCACGGGCGCGGATTCACGTCCTCCCTTCGCGGCATGAGGGGTTCGGCATGGTGACGATTGAGGCGGCGGCTTGCGGGTTGCCCACTGTGGGCAGCGCGGTGGGCGTGCTGGCGGATGACCCGGCGCTGGGCATCAGTGTGCCGCCGGGGAATGCCCCCGCGCTGGCGAACGCGATTCGGACACTACTAGAGAACCCCGCACAGCGGCAGGCGCTCGGTCAACAGGCGCAGCAGCGGGTGGCAATGCTGTATCGCATCGAACACACCGCCGCCGCGCTGCGAAAGCTATACGGCAGTTTGAAACCCACCCTCACCCTTAATCCCTCTCCCTCAGAGAGAGGGAATTTAGAAGCAAGCGACTCCCATTCACACCTTCGCCATGAGGGAGAAGGGGGCGGGGGATGAGGGTACACACGCCTAGTAGCGCCGCCACCACAGGCCGGTGCATTCCGGCAATTTGACCCACTTATTAGCGACCACTTCCGCCGCCAGTTCATCCCCGAAAAAGAAACGGACAATATCTTCCGCCTCATTCAACGACTCAAAGCGGTAGTCCGTCCGCAAACTCTGGCGGGTGAATTCATGTTCACTCTCCAGCCATGCGTACAGTTCCGCCAGCGCGGGGGTGGGCGGCTGCGGGGTTTCGCGGCCTGTGCCAAGCGTTTCGAGGATGACCGCCGTCCCGCCGGGGCGCAACACACGGCGCATCTCCGCCAGCATCGCGCCGACCTCCTGCCGCCATGTGTCGGGATACCAACCGCAAGCGTGACCGAAACTCCAGCCTTCAATGGCGAGATCGGCGCTACCAAAGTCCACAGGCAGGGCGCGGTTATCCGCCACATCTACGGTCACATTCGTAAACCCGCCAGCTTGCACCCGTGCGCGGGTGATGTCCAGCATGTGCGCGGAAGCATCGTAAGCGCGAATCGAGCGTACCAGCGGCGCAAGCAGCAAGGTCAACCGTCCCGTTCCCGCGCCAAACTCGACCACATTGGCGCGTTTCAGCCGATGCACTTCCCCCAGAGCGCGTAGCAAATTCCCCTGATAGTCCTCGCGGGAAACCAGCAATTGATACTGATCGGCATGCTGGGCATAAATCTTCTGAAAGTGATCCATGATTTTTGTCCTCGCAAACGAAAGAGGGGCGCAAGCACGCCCCTCTCAATGAACGATACCGAAACGCCTAGCCGCCGAACGCTTTGAGCTGTTCCAGCAGCTTACCCTGATCCACTTCGGGGTGCTTATCCAGCAGCGCCTTGAAGCGTCGTATGTACTCTACAACCTGCTCGCGGGTGTACGCCTCGAAACGTAGGGTGATGGCCGGCTGCGTGTTGCTGGCACGCACCAGCCCCCAACCGTTCTCGAACTTCGCCCGCACGCCGTCCAGTGTGAACACTTCGTAGTCCTTCGCCAGTGCGTCGGTGATGTCCTTGATGATGGCAAACTTCACATTGTCCGGCGCAGACAGGATGATTTCCGGCGTGGCGGCCAACTTGGGAATGTCATCGAACAGTCCAGAAATGGTCTTGCTGGAGTGCGAGATGATTTCCAACGTCTTGAGCGCAATCAGCGGCGCATCGTCAAAGCCGAAGTAATTCTCGCCCACGAACAGATGCCCGCTGACTTCCCCGCCCAACGGCGAGCCGATTTCGTGCATCTTCTTTTTCATCAGGCTGTGGCCGGTCATCCACATCACCGGCACGCCGCCGTACTTGCGAATTTCATCCGGCAGCGCCTGCGATGCCTTCACATCGTACACAATCGAAGCCCCCGGATGGCGACTGAGCAGATCACGCGCCAGCAGCGCCAGCAGACGGTCTGCGGCGATGTGATGCCCGTGTTCATCAATAAAGCCGCAGCGATCCGAGTCGCCGTCGAAACCCAAGCCCAGATCGGCCTTCGTCTCCACCACTTTCGCTTCCAAGTCCTTCGTGGTTTCGGGGTCTTCGGGGTTGGGCAGGTGGTTGGGGTACGTGCCATCGGACTCGCAGTACAGCTTATGGACGGTCACGCCGAGCTTTTCCAGCAGTGGCGGGATGTACGTCCCACTCAGGCCGTTGCCCGCATCCAACACAACGGTGAGAGGCCGCGCAAATTTCACTTTCGAGCCGATGGTTTCGATATGCTTGTGGATCATGTCCAAATCCACTGCTACCGTACCGCTGCCCGAAGCAAACGAGTCCCCCTGAATGATCTGCAACAGCGACTGAATCTGCTGGTCAGCCAGCGCCAGCGAACCATAGGCCATCTTAATGCCGTTGTAGCGCGTGTCCAGATGGCTGCCGGTAATCATCACGCCCGCGCCACGCTCGCCAAAGCTGGCAGATGCAAAATACACGGTGGGGGTGAGTACCGCGCCGATGTCGGTCACGTTCAGGCCGGCAGAAGTCACGCCTTCGATGAGCGCAGCCTTCAAAATGGGGGACGAAGCGCGGTTGTCGCAGCCGACAAACATGCGCTCAGTCTGGAACTGTTGGGGGAGATACGTCCCCAGAGCGCGGCCTACCAGACGGGCGAGTTCGGTCGTGATCTGCGGCTTTTCACCGCTGACCGTGCCGCGCACATCGTATTTGCGAAAAACAGACGTATCCACCTGAGTCATTCTGTAAACTCCTTGTTTGTCGGTTATCGTATTTCAATCCGGTGAATCGACATTCCGAACCGCCCGCGCCACAAAATCGGGCGCAGCACTACGAAACAAATCTTGAAGCGCCTGTCGCAACCCCGCGCCCTGTCCGACGCTGCTCACCGTCCCCTGCCGTGCAGCGAGTTGCGCGCTAAAACGCTCCGACGGCAATTCAACGGGGCGGTAGATCAGGGTCAGGTTCCAGTCCGAACCATACACGCTGGATGCGATTTCCAACGTGCGATCCAGCAGCTTTTGCGTATCCGCATCCAGCCACTCGTTATCCGAATAATTCACAGGCCGCCGCAGTAGCGCCTCGCGGGATTCAAAAATCACATGGTTGCGGTCTACCTCGCGCCACAAATCACGCAGGACAGCGGGTAGCGTGGGGCGTCGGCTGATTTGCTCGGCGTTCTGACCCCATGTAGCGGAAGCTGACCACAGCACCGCGCCCAGTTCACCGGGGCGCACCTCGATGCTGAGGCTGCAATCGAGATTGTACTGCATACTCAGATAGCCCACCGTCGCCTGCCACGCCAGCAGGCCATTGGATGGGCGAGAGGGCATAGGCCGCGAGACGATTGTTTCTTCGGTCATCGTCCTATTCCTTCCCGTACAAACTCCATGCCAGAAAGCGGTCAATGTGATAATCGGTGGCCTGCGCCCCAAGACCGAACGACACGCCATCAAAGCCGTGCCGCGACCACGGAACGCGCAGCAGCACGAACACGCTATCGAGGAACGACATACGGTTTGCCAGCGGGTCGCCATGATGCTGCGGCGGCACAATCGTATCGCGCATGCCTTCCACCACCAGCAAGGGCGGCATTCCGGCGTGTACCTGTGCCAACGGGCTGGCAGAAGCATAGGCTTCCGGCTTATCGCGGTACGCACCGCCCATCAACGCCGGAATGAACGAATCCGGCGCAAGATTCTCGAACGCCATATTCATCGGCCCGTACAGGCTGACCACCGTCTGCACCTGCGTATCGGCATCCGGGCAGAGCGCGGCCATCACCGCCAACTGTGCGCCCGCCGAACGTCCCATCAAGCCGATGCGGTTCACATCCACTTGATACCGCGCCGCGTTCTGGCGCACCCAACGGATCGCCGCTTTAACATCGTCCAACTGGGCAGGCCAGCGGTAAGCCGGGGCGAAGCGGTACTGAATATCGAAGATGACATAGCCCTGCGCCGCCAAACGACGATGACGGGCTTCAAACCACCAACCTTTATCACCCTCGCGCCAACCGCCGGGGTGCATCACCACCAGCGCCGGATAGAGACTCCCCCGCGCCGGTTCAACCATCGGCTCATAGACATCCAAGCGCAGCGGTTGACCATCTGGCGCAGCGTACTGCACATCCCGCCAGATACGCGCCCGTGCAGCCCGTTCCCGCGCCCCGAACGCATCCGCCCACGCCCACGATTGGCGCGGCAAACGCCGCCACATGGCGGGCGGGATACGCGCTTCGTAGTGCTTGCCCAAACCAGCACGCATGGCGCTGTTCATGTCCTCATCGGCAGCGCGGCGTTGCAGGAAGGGCAGCGCCGCCAGCACCAGCCCCGCGAGGCCGAGTAGCCCGCTGAACCGCTGGCGGCGGGTGAACAGGCTGAACAGGAAGGCGAATGCCCCCAACCCCGCCGGAAGATACGGGATTTCATTCAAACCAATTTGCAGGGTACGCGCCGGATTATCCTTATCGCGCAAATGAATCGAAACCCCGAAAATAGCCGCCACCCAACCACAAACGGCGATCAAAAAGCTCAACATGCGTTTCCATCACCTCTTGCTAACAAACCCTCATCCCCCACCCCCTTCTCCCTCAAGGCGAAGGGGAGATTAAAGTCCCCCGCGCTGAGGAAAAAAAGGTGAGGGTTTTGAATGGTTGTCCAAATCCGAATAACCGCCTCATTCACCAACCTTGACCTCTTTGCCATCCACAATCGCCGCGAACTTCAGGCCACCGCCCTGCGGCGCATCCACGCGCACCTGCGTTCCGGCAGGCGGGTTCGCCTTGAGCAGGAAGTCCGCCAGCGGTTCGCGCACAAAGCGGCGGATGATGCGCCGCAGCGGACGCGCTCCGTATTCCGGTTCATCGTTCTGATCCAGCATCCACTGGGCGGCACTATCCGTAAATTCCAGCTTCAAGCCGCGCTCGGAGGCCATCTTGTCCTCCTTCTTGAGCAGCAGCAGCAAAATGCTCCGCAAGTCCTCGGTTGAAAGTGAGTTGAACATAATCACTTCGTCGAGGCGATTCAGGAATTCGGGGCGGAACCACGTCCGCACTTCGTCCATCGCTTCTTCCCGAATTTCGTCCGTCACCACAGGCACAGCCAGATTCTGCGCCCCCAGATTGCTCGTGAGAATGACCACCGCCTCGCTAAACTGAGTCGGGTTGCCGCGCCCATCGGTCAGGCGACCTTCTTCGATCACCTGTAACAGGATGTCCATGATGCGCGGGTGCGCTTTTTCCACTTCGTCGAACAGGACGATGATATACGGTTGCTGGCGCACGCGCTCGGTCAGCTGACCGCCCTGTTCGCTGTCCACATAGCCGCTAGGCGACCCGACCAACCGGTTCAAGCTGGATTCGTCTTTGAATTCGCTCATATCCAGCGGGAGCATGGCATCTTCGCTGCCGAACATGAACTCCGCCAGCGCCTTCGCCAGTTCGGTCTTGCCCACGCCCGTCGGGCCGAGGAACAGGAACGCACCAATCGGACGCTTGGCATCCTTCAAGCCCACCCGCGCCGTCTTGATAGCGCGGCTGACCGACAGCACCGCCTCATCCTGCCCGATCAAACGCTCTTTCAGATGTTCGACCATGCTGGCATACCGCAGGCGCTCATCCTCGCCCAGTTTGTTGACGGGAATGCCGGTCATCTGGCTGGCGGCCAACGTGACATCTTCGGAGTCGAGCAGCGTATCCCCTTTGCGTTCGTTGTTAAACGGCAGTTGGCTTTGCTGGCTCATGCTCACCAGCGCAGCCGTCCGGTGTAGAAGCTGTTCGGCGCTGCGCGGGAGCGGAGTCACGCTCAGGTAACGCTTGGCGAGGCGCACGGTCAACGCCAGCGCCTCGTCTGCGATTTGCAGCTTATAGTCCGCTTCCACATGCGGTTTCATAATCTTCAGGATTTCGACGGTTTCATCCACCGTTGCTTCGGGGACGCGGATTACCTGACTGTTCTCCGAAATGCTGTTGACCACCGCCAAGCGTTCTTTATATTCCAGTTCGGTAGTGGTGGAGATAATCACCGGATCGTCGCTCAGGAACGCCTTTTGAATCAGCGGCGTGGCTTTGGCGAACTCGGCTTTGATCGGCCCGCCGAAGAAGCGATGCAAATGCGGGATGAACAGAATGCCCCCCGCCGCCTGACTGAGGCCAGCGCGAACAGCCTTCTGGTCATTGTCCAGCAGCGCGGTTTCATCAATCGTGACTAGATTCTTCAGTCCGGCGGGGCCTTTGCCTTCCGACATCAGCAGCGCGAGGCTGTAGGCCAGCGTGCGCTTGCCCACACCATCCGGCCCGGTCAAAATGATATGGCGGTTGACCGACTGCGCCAGAATGTTGATGATGTCGCGCAGCAGGTTTTCGCGGAAATAGACGGCACGCAGTTTGCCGCTTTTCGCACCGGCCACCACGTCCTGCGTGGTTCCATCAGTACGCATCCGCAACTGGCTGTTGTCCACCAGCACATCGGCGATGGCTTTGGGGGTAATCCCGTGCTGGCGCAGCAGACCGCTGGTGGACATGGCAGGTTCAGCCATGATGGATAGCACATGGTCGGTATTCACGCGCATCTCGTCCTGCGAATTGGCAAGACTGAGCGCGTCATCCACCAGAATGATGCTCTGGCGGGACATCGGCACCTGCCGGTTGCCTTTGGCGATGAAGTCCAAGCTGCCGTTCTGATCGTTGCGCCCGTCAATGGCGAGATGAACCTGCCGATCAAGTTTCTGCAAATCCACCGCCCGCGCCGTTTTGAACACTTCAAACAAACGCGCCGCCGCCGTATCGGGACGGCGCAACAATGCCAGCAGAATGATTTCTGGCGTGAGTACCGATTTGCGGTACTCGTCTTTCATTGCCACCGCATCATTCAGAACCGCATCAAAATCCTTTGAGAGCAAATCCGGGTTCAACGTTCCCATGTAAAAAGTATCCTGTGGTCTGTTCGTTCCCCTATAAGAGTAACCTGAAGCGTAGTTCGGAACAAGCGCCGCTTAGTCGGTGGTGAGTAAGATTTGGACGAGCAAGGGAAAGCACTATAATGCAGCATACGGGAATATGGAGGAGGGACGCATGAAAAGCCGTGTGATCGTTATCGTTTGCTTCGCGCTCATCATCACAATGGTCGGCATCACTTCCGGTCTGGCACAGGACGCAACCTGCGCCGCCATCATCAAAAGTGCGTTTGAACAACTCAACACGGGCTGCGCTGGACTACCCGGCAGCAGCGCCTGTTTCGGCAGCGGAGCCAGCGCCACCTTCCTCGACGGGAGCAACGGCACATTCGCGCAAGCAGGCGATCAAGTTCCGTTAAGCGCCCTTCAGGGCGTGCAAACACAGTCGCTCAATACCGGCAGCAGCAGTTGGGGGCTGGCGCTGCTGCATGTGCAAGCTAACGTGCCGCTGGCGCTATCGCAGCAGGGGCTAAAAGCCGTGCTGATCGGGGATGTGCGGTTGGAAAATGCCGTCCCTGCCAGCGATGCCTTCACACCGACAGCGGGGATTACCGTCACACCGCTGGTGGCCGCCAACCTGCGTGCCGCACCGAGCAAAGATGCGACCGTGCTGGCGAGCGCCCCTGTTGGCACAGAATTGACGGCGGACGGCTTGAACAGCGCGGGCGACTGGCTGCGCGTGTTGAACGGCGACCAGACCGCGTGGATTAGCCGGCAAGTGGTGGCAGCCAAAGAAGGCGACATCGGCAGCCTGCCCACGATAGACAACAGCACCCGCACGCTGATGCAGTCCTTCATCATGACCACTGGCAGTCCGGCAGCGGGCTGCGCCGAAGAACCACCTGCCATGCTGGTGCTGCAAGCGCCGGGGGCGATGAATGCGCTCATCACCGTGAACGGGGTGGATATTCGCTTCGATGGCACGATTGTGCTGAACAATTCGGTCAACAATATGATGATGGTGGTGGTGCTGGATGGCGGCGCGAGCGCGGGAGGCGTCTCAATACCGTCGGGCTTCCTGCTGAACATCCCGCTGCGGGCGGATAATCAGGGCATGGACGGGAACGCGACGGGTCTACGCCCGATCAACGGCGGCGAACGCGCCTTCCTCACGCCGATTGCGGCGGGCATCTCTGGCGCGGTACTGCACCGGGCGCTGACCGTCCCCACTGAGGCCGATGTGAACGCGATGCTGGCGCAGTTGAACGGCGCGGCGGGCGCGCAGGTGGTGGCTGGCCCGGCGGCGGGTCAGGCCGATTGCAAACGCTTCAAGCCCACTTCCCCGCTAACGGGTATGCCGCTGGGAACAACGCCCTTCTACTGGGACGGTGCGGCGGGCGCGACGGGCTACCGCATCAACCTGTATGGTTCGGATGGGGCAGTGGCGACCTCGATTGATACCGGCGCTTCGACCACCACCTACACGGTGGATACCAACGCCTTCGGCGGCGGCACAAACTTCTCGTGGAGCGTGGAGGCGCTGGTCAACGGACAGGTGGCCTGTAGCTCCGGGCGGGTGAACGTGGTGCGCGACCTGACCGCGCAGAATGTGAGCGACAGCGGCGGCGTTCCGGCACAACCCACCGCCTGCTCATGGTCGGGCTGCTAACCGGACTATCGCAGGGGGCGACTCACGAGAGTCGCCCCCTATCCATCCACACAACCACGCGAATCGAACGGCTGACCAAGTGAGCGCACTATGACTGATACACCTCTATCTCTGCCCACGAATTTAAGCGGGCAGACCATCAAAGGCTACGTCCTGCAAGAACTGATCGGGCAAGGCGGGTTCGGCGCGGTCTATCGCGCCTATCAGCCCGCCGTGAAGCGCGAAGTGGCGATCAAAGCCATCCTGCCTGAATACGCCAACCACCCGGAATTCATCCGGCGCTTCGAGGCCGAGGCGCAGGTGGTGGCGCAGGTGGAACACATCCACATTGTGCCGCTGTACGACTACTGGCGTGATGCGAACGGCGCGTTTCTGGTCATGCGCTGGCTGCGCGGCGGCAGTTTGCGCGGTGTGTTGGAGCGTGGGCGCTGGCCGCTGGACGACCTGCCCCGGTTGCTCGACCAGATTACGGCGGCGCTGGCGGTGGCGCACCGGCACGGCATCGTCCACCGCGATTTGAAGCCGGATAACATCCTGCTGGATGAGGAGCAAAACGCCTATCTAGCGGACTTCGGCATCGCCAAAGACATCCTCAACCTGAATAACACGCTGTACGCGGCGGAAGAAAAACAGGGCGCAATGCTCGGTTCGCCCTACTACCTGTCGCCGGAGCAAATCAAGAGTGATCCGGTCAGCCCGCAGAGCGACATCTACAGTCTGGGTATTATGCTGTACGAACTGCTGGCGGGGAACAATCCGCTGCACGGCCTACCACTGTCGCTGCTGGTGAGCAAACACTTGCAAGAGCCGCTGCCTACACTGACCGAACTGCACCCCAACCTGCCAGACGCACTCAACCGTGTGATCGAACATGCCACCGAGAAAGACCCCGCCAAACGCTACCCGAACGTGCTGGTGCTGAACGCCGACTTCCGTAAGGCGCTGGCTTTGACGGAGGGAATCGGCAGCACGGAGGCAGTCACGGCGGATTTCTCCCCACTCACGCCGGACGAACTGGCGCGGTTGGGCATCACCGAAGAAATCACGGACATGCTCGATCCGATCAACCCGTACAAAGGGCTGCGCGCCTTTCAAGAATCAGATGCGGAGGACTTTCACGGACGCGAAGCCCTGATTGACCGCCTGCTAACGGGGTTCAATGCGGACGCGAATCGGCGCTTTCTGGCGGTGGTCGGCCCCAGTGGTAGCGGCAAATCCAGCGCAGTGAAAGCGGGATTGCTGCCGCGTTTGCGACAAGGGGCGGCAGAAGGTTCGCAAAACTGGTTCATTGTGGAGATGACACCGGGGGCGCATCCGCTGGAAGAACTGGAAGCGGCGCTGTTGCGGGTGGCGATCAACCCGCCCGCCTCGCTCCTCAGCCAATTGAAAGAGGATGAACGCGGACTGGTGCGCGCCATCAAGCGCATCCTGCCCAGCGCCGCCACCTCCGAGAGCGAACTGCTGCTGGTGATTGACCAGTTTGAAGAAGTGTTCACCATGACGGGAGACGAGGCGGAACGAGCGCATTTCCTGAACCTGCTCACCGCCGCCGCCCGCGACCCGCACAGCCGCCTGCGCGTCATCAGCACGCTACGGGCGGACTTCTATGACCGTCCGCTGCTGTATGAACAGTTCGGGGAACTGGTGCGCTCCTCGACAGAAGTGGTGCTGCCCCTTACCCGCGCCGAACTGGAACAGGCGGTGGTGCAGCCTGCCGAAGATGCCGGATTACGGCTGGAAAGCAGCCTCGTCACAGCGATTGTGGTGGATGTGGGCGAACAACCGGGGGCGCTGCCCCTGCTCCAATTCGCGCTGACCGAACTGTTTGAACGACGCTCCGGGCGCTGGCTGACGCTGCAAGCCTACCACGACATCGGCGGCATCTCCGGGGCGCTGGCGCGGCGAGCAGACGAGCTATATGACGGGCTGGACGTGGACGTACAGAAGCGGGCGCGGCAGTTGTTCCTGCGGCTGGTCACGCTGAACGAAGGTGCGGAGGACACGCGGCGGCGGGCGCGACTGGATGAACTGCTCTCGCCTCAAGGCGACGAAACGGTGATACAGCACGTGATTGATGCCTTTGGCAAATACCGCCTGCTGACGTTTGACCGTGACCCTGCCACCCGCACCCCCACCGCCGAAATCGCGCATGAGGCGCTCATCCGCCAGTGGGGACGGCTGCGGACATGGCTGCAAGAAGACCGCGAAGGACTGCGGATTCAACGCCGCTTGTCCGCCGCCGCCGAGGAATGGGCGAACGCGGGACGGGATGCCGGCTATGTGGCCTCCGGCACGCGCCTCGACCAGTTTGAGGCGTGGGCGAAGGACACCGACCTCGCGCTGACCGCGACAGAATCGGCCTATCTGGAGGCCAGCCTGACGGCACGTCGCCAGCAACAGGCCGCCGAAGCCGCACGGCAGGCCAAAGAAGCCGTGCTGGAACGCCGTTCGCGCAGTTTCCTGCGGGCGCTGGTGGCGGTGCTGGCGCTGGCGACCCTCGGCGCACTGGGGTTGAGCGCGGTGGCACTGAACCAGAGCCGCGCCGCACAGGACAACGCTGCGACGGCGACCTTCGCACAGGGGGACGCGCAGGTGCAGGCCAACAACGCCGCCACCGCTGCCGCCGTCGCACAGGACAACGCCGCCCAAGCGCGGAGTCTGGCGTTCGCCTCCAACGCGCAACTGGCGCTGAGTGACCACAACACCGATCTGGCGATTCTGCTGGCGCTGGAGGCCAACCAGAACGGTCAATCCACGCTGCAAACGCAGCGCACGCTGGCGGAAGCCGCCGCTGCGCCGGGAACGCGGCGGGTGTTCGCGGGGCATGACGGGCGAGTGGTTAGCGCGGCCTTCAGCCCGGACGGGATACGGGCGGTATCCGGCGGGCGCGATAACGCGGTCATCATCTGGGATGTCGCCAGCGGCGCGATCTTACAACGGCTGCAAGGCCACACCGATTGGGTGTGGGACGCGGCCTTCAGCCCGGACGGGAAAACGATTCTCTCGGCGTCACAGGACAAAACGCTGATCGTGTGGGATGCCGAAAGCGGCGCGATCTTGCACACGCTGACCGGACACACCGATGCGGTACGCAGCATCAGCTTCAGCGCGGACGGTAAAACCGCCCTGTCGGGGTCAGCCGATGGCAGCCTGATTCTGTGGGATGTGGCAGCGGGCAGCGCAATTCGCTCGTTCGCGGCGGGCAGCCCGGTCAATGATGTGGCCTTCAGCAAAAGCGGCTATACGGCGCTGTCGGTGGGACAGGGGACAGCCATCACGCTCTGGAATGTGCAATCGGGCGAACGGCTGACGCAATACGGCACAGAGGGCGACGGGCATACGGCGGACATCTTCACCGTCGCGTATCTGCCGGACGAATCCGGCATGATAACCGGCTCGGAGGACAACAGCCTGATCTTGTGGAGCTTCGAGAGCAGCCAGCCCGTGCGCCGCTTCAGCGGACATTCGGCGCGGGTGACGCAGGTAGCGGTGAGCGCCGACGGGACACTGGCCGCCTCGGTCAGCGAGGACAACCGGGCGCTGGTATGGGATGTGAACACGGGAGCGATTCGCAACACGCTCATCGGGCATACAGCACCGGTGTACGGGGTGGCCTTCGCGCCCTCTGGCAACCAACTGCTGACCGCCGCGTATGACGGAGCGCTGCGGCTGTGGGATTTGCAAAGCGGCGCACAAGCCCAACTTTTCGCGCCACAGACCGGGGCGGTGCTGGCGGCGGACATCAGCCCGGACGGAAAACAGGCGCTCACGGGCACGCAAGACGGGCGTGTGATCCTGTGGGATGTGAGCAACGGGGCGCAGGTGCGCGTGCTGGAAGGGCATAGCGGCGCGGTGAACGCGGTGGCCTTCAGCGCCGATGGGCAGCGGGCGCTGTCGGGGTCAGACGATTTGAGCCTCATCCTGTGGAATCTGAGTGATGGGCGCATCCTACAGCGATTCGGCGGCGCGGATAGCACCGAAGGCCATAGCGATGCAGTGTGGGCGGCAGCACTCAGCCCGGACGGGCGTATCGCTGCGTCCGGCTCCCGCGATAACACGCTCATCCTGTGGGATACGGCTACGGGCGCGATGCTGAATCGGCTGTTCGGACATACCTTCCGCGTGACGGATGCCGCCTTCAGCCCGGACGGGACGCAGTTGATTTCGAGCAGCTACGACAACACGCTCATCCTGTGGAATGTGACGACGGGGACGGAAATCCGGCGCTTTGAGGGGCATAGCGACTGGGCGAGAAGCGCGGCCTTCAGCCCAGACGGACAGTTTATCCTGTCGGGTGCGGCGGATAACACGCTCATCCTGTGGGAGACAACCACCGGCAAGCGCCTGCGCCAGTATGAAGGGCATACCGCGCAAATCTACAGCGTGGCCTTCAGCCCGGATGGGCGCTACGGCTTATCCGGTTCCGCCGATTCGAGCGTGATCCTGTGGGATATCGCCAGCGGCGAGGCGATGCGGCGCTACGACGGGCACGGGGATGATGTCCGCAGCGTGACTTTCAGCCCGGACGGACGTTTCGCCCTGTCGGGGTCAAGCGACGGCACAGCGCGGTTGTGGCAGTTCAACCTGCCGCTGGATGAACTGATCGGCTGGACGCAGGCCAATCGCTACGTGCGTACCCTGACCTGTGCCGAACGCGAACGGTATAATGTGCCGCCGCTGTGTCCCAAACCCACGCTGGATGTTCAGCCGGGGAGCGTGTGACACTGGCGTAAAGCATCACCATCAGGAAACCGATCCGTCATGAAACGACATTTGCTTGTGTGGGCGCTGGCTGTGGCGGCGTTGAGTCTGCTGGTCAGCACGCGGAGCGCGGCGGCGACCTGCGGCGAAAGCAGCGGAGCAATCCGCCGCGACAACCTGCGGAGCGACGCCGCCGAAACCACGTTCTATTACTCGGTCTACACCCCGCCCTGCTATGACCAGAACACCAGCACCTACCCGGTGCTGTACCTGATGCACGGCTCGAACGAGGATGATGGTCAGTGGGGGCGACTGGGCATCCAACCGCTGCTGGATGACGGGATCGCGGCGGGGACGCTGCCGCCGATGATCGTGGTCATGCCCTTTGGCGAGTGGCTGGCGAACCGCAACCAGTTCGAGGGCGTGTCGTGGGAGAGCGTGTTCCTCGATGAACTGCTGCCGCACATCGAAGCGCAGTACCGCGTGGACGGACGGCGCGAAACTCGCATGATCGGCGGCATCTCTCGCGGCGGGTTCTGGGCGCTGGAAATCGCGTTCCGCCATCCCGACCTGTTCAGCGCCGTCGGCGGACACAGCGCCTTTCTGGACGATTACAACGCGCCGCCGGAGTATAACCCGCTGCGCGTGGCGCAAACCTCAGCGGAGATCAGCCGCCTACGAATCTGGCTGGATCGCGGCAAGGACGATTTCGCCGCGCCGGGACTCGACCTGCTGGATGAACGGCTGACCGAACGCGGGCTGACCTATCAGTACACCGTGTATCCCGAAGGGCAACATGCGCCGGAATACTGGCGGCAGCATGTGGGCGAGTATTTGGCGTTCTACGGCGCGAGTTTGCAGACCGTCAGCGCCGCCCCCACCCCGCCGCCCATGCTGTTCGTCACCAACACGCCGCAGGCCACGCCCGCCCCATCCACCCCTACTCCATCGGGGGCAAAGGCGGAAGGCGGCTTCGATCTGTTCCTACCCGCAGTGGCATTCCCCAGCCTACTCACCTCGGTGGATGGCGGCCTACTGGCTGGCCTGCGCGATGGGCAAGCCGCGCCCAAACTGGCGCTGGATACGACGACGGCGGCGGCGCTCACCGCGCACGGGTTGATGCTGCCCGCCAGCACCGAAATTGTGGCAGACGATGCGCTAATGAACGTGCTGTGGCGGGATAAGACGCGCTTCACGCTGCTGGCCTTTGACCGCCTGACCACGCGGGTGCGGGTGCTGAATGTGGACGAACAGGATGTGCTGTATGAACGACTGGCGGATTATCCGCTGGCCTTCCCCGCCACACAGCCCAACTACCGCTCCGACCATCTGACGCGGGTGCTGCTGTCCGGCGTAACCGCCCTGACGCGGCTGACCCGCGAGGCGCTGGACAAGAACGGCGTGGCATGGGCGGCGGAGGCAATCGCGCCCTACACGCAACGGGCGGATTTCTTCCACACCAGCAACGAAGTTTCGTTCAGCCCGACCTGCCCGCAACCGGACGGGGTGCA
>CAIPFY010000353.1 GCA_903864435.1 uncultured Chloroflexota bacterium
ATGATCTCGATACCTTCAAAAGCATGCACATCTGGGACATCAACATATCCTCCATCGAGAACATCAAGTCCCAGCTTGCTAAAGCGGTTAGCGCACCCGTCTCCTCTTACGAGTTCGTCCACCGCACCGCCGAAGGGGTGTTGCGAAATGTGGAAGTGTTCACTGGCCCGGCGGAAGTGGATGGCAAGCCGCTGCTGTATTCCATCATCACCGATGTGACCGAAAAGAAGCAGGCAAAAGCTGCGCTTCAGGACGCGCACGATCTGCTGGAACGGCGCGTGGTTGAGCGTACCGCCGAAATGGTGAAGGTCAAGAACCGGCTGGCCGCCATTTACAACCACAGCGGCGAAGG
This sequence comes from uncultured Chloroflexota bacterium, assembly GCA_903864435.1. Taxonomy (GTDB): domain Bacteria; phylum Chloroflexota; class Anaerolineae; order Aggregatilineales; family Phototrophicaceae; genus CFX2. The sequence continues at coordinate 353 of CAIPFY010000353.1, forward strand.
CATTCTTCTGCTCGATCTGGAAGATGGCATCCAGCAGGCCAACCACGCCTTCGGAGTGCTGGTTCAGCGTCCGCAGGAACGCTATCAGGGCGCTAAACTGACGGAGTTTTTGCTCCCTACCGATGCCGATCGCATTGAGAGGGCGATTGTGGAAGTGGCTGACCAACATGCTTTGCAGCATGTCGAGTCGCAGGTGCAGCGCCCGGACGGGACGGTGATTGATGTGGAAATCAACATCGCGCCTGTCAATCGTACCGAGAACGCGGTGCAAAGCCTCGTGTGCATTGTGCGCGATATTACCGAACGCAAGCGTGCTGAAACGGCGCTGCGCGAGAGCGAGGAACGCTACCGGTTCCTCGCAGAAAACGTGAAAGATGTCATCATCAAGATGTCGCCGGACGGTGTTCGCACCTACATTACCCCGTCCTGCTATGACCTGCTGGGCTTTAGACCGGAAGAACTGATCGGACGGCATTCCGGCGAAATTATGCACCCGGAAGATCGCCCTGCCAGCCAAGCCAAGATTATTCAGGCGATAGCATCCGACGACGTTACCGCTTTTACGATCACACAGCGGGTACAGCGCAAAAGCGGGGATTACGTCTGGGTTGAAACTTCGATCACGGTGGTGCGCGATCCCATCACCCGCAAGCCTATCGAGATGATCGGCATTGTCCACGACATCACCGACCGCCGCGCTGCGGAAGCGGCACTGCGCGAGAGCGAAGAACGCTACCGCCTGCTGGCTGAAAATGTGAAGGACACGATTATCAAGCTGTCCCCAACCGGAGAGATCACGTTTATTACCCCCTCGTGCTATGCCTCGGTGGGATATACGCCGGAAGAACTGATCGGGCGTTCGGGCTTCGATCTGGTACATCCAGAAGATGCAGCAGCCTCATTGGAAATCATGACGCAGGCGATGATGAACAAGTCGCCTTACTTCACGCTGACCGAACGCCTTCTGCACAAAGATGGCAGAGCGATCTGGGTGTAGGTGAGCAACACAACGGTATTCGATCCTGTCACCGGGCTGCCGCTGGAACTGATCGGGGTGCTGCGCGACATCACCGAACGCAAACGGGCAGAGGCCGCGCTGCGCGATAGTGAGGAGCGTTACCGTTCGACGGTGCGGGTGATGCACGAAGGGTTGGTGCTGCAAGACACTGATGGTGCCATTCAGCTTTGCAACCGGGCGGCGGAAGATATATTCGGCTTGTCCGAAGATCAGATGATGGGGCGTCGTTCACAGGACCCGCGCTGGCGTTCGATCCATGAGGATGGTTCGCCTTTCCCCGGCGAAGATCATCCGGCTATGTTTACGCTGCGGACGGGCATTCCCCAGTCGAATGTGGTGATGGGGATTCACAAGCCCGACGACACGCTGACATGGATTCTCATCAACTCGCAGCCGTTGTTCGCCTCCGGTCAGGCAAAACCGTATGCGGCGGTGACGACGTTTGCCGACATCACCGAGCGCAAAATGGCTGAGGAAGCGTTGCAACGTGCGCTGGCGCAGGAAAAAGAACTGGGCGAAATGAAATCGCGCTTTGTCTCGATGGCCTCGCACGAGTTCCGCACCCCGCTGGCCGCCATCCTTTCCACCACCGAAATCCTCATGTTTTACCGCGACCGGATTGATCCGGGGCAGTTTAACGGACGCCTTGACCGCATCCGTCAGCAGGTGTTGTACATGAAGGGCATCATGGAGGATGTGCTGCAACTGGCGCGAATTCAGGATGGTCGCGTGGAATATCATCCCACACAGAGCGATCTGGACGCGCTCTGCCGCCAGATTATTGACGAATTCATTACCCAGCCCCATCACAGCGGACGCATTCGTTACATCAGCACAGATTCGCCGCTGTATTTTGCCTACGACGATCGTTTGATGCGGCAGATCATCAACAATCTGGTGGGCAACGCGCTCAAGTATTCCATAGCCGACAAAGTGGTGCATGTCCATCTCGTTCGCACCGATACGTATGTCATCCTGTCGGTGCGCGATGAGGGTATTGGTATTCCGCCGGACGATCTCAAGCACCTGTTCGAGCCGTTCCACCGCGCCAGCAACGTTGGTTCTATTTCCGGTACGGGTTTAGGACTGAACATCGTCAAACGCGCTGTAGAGATGCACGACGGTATGATTATTCCCGAAAGTCAGGTCGGTGTGGGGTCTACTTTTACTGTGAAATTCCCGCTAACCCGTTGACGCGCTCCGCCTGCCCGCTGTGGTATCATGAGGCGGCGTGGACAGCGACAACGGAGGAAACGCATGTGCGGCATTTGCGGCATGGTGGATATGACCGGAAACGGACGTTCCCAACCGGCGCTCGTCCGGCAGATGGCGAACCTTATCCGGCATCGCGGCCCGGATGGTGACGGTTTCTACGACCAACCGAACCTTGCGATGGGGATGCGCCGCCTGAGCATCATTGATGTGGGCGGCAGCCAGCAACCGTTGTACAACGAAGATCACTCGCTGGCGCTGGTATTCAACGGCGAAATTTACAATTACCGCGAACTGCGCCAGACCCTCAAGCGCCGCGATCACATCCTGCAAACCGATGGCGACGGCGAAACTCTGCTGCACCTGTACGAGGACTACGGCTTAGGGATGTTCAGCCACCTGCGCGGCATGTACGCCTTCGCCCTGTGGGACACGCGGGCGCAAAAACTGGTGTTGGCGGTAGACCACATCGGCATGAAGCCGCTGTACCTGCACGAACGTGATGGCAAACTGTTCTTTGCCAGCGAAGTCAAAGCCCTGTTTGCCGACCCTGCGATGCCCCGCGAATTAAACCTGTCGGTACTGGATACCTATCTCAGCTTTGGCTACATGATCGGCGCGGAAACGCTGTTCACGGGTGTGCGTCGCTTGCCGCCCGGTCACGCGCTGGTGGTGGAGAAGGGGCAGGCCAAACTGCACCCGTACTGGTCGTTCGGGCAGGGCGTGGAAACGCGCCCGTACCAGCCTTCGGACGATGCGCTCATCTATCAACAGGCGCGTGAACTGCTGGCGGACTCGGTGCGGCTTCACCTGCGCAGCGATGTGCCGTTGGGCTTGTTTCTCAGCGGTGGGATTGACTCGGCGGCGATGCTGGCGCAGATGTCCCGCGAGGCGGGCGAACGGGTGAAAACCTACACCGTCGGCTATGACATGCAAACGCCGGATAACGAACTACTCCATGCGCGGCGCATTGCCGAACATTTCAAGACCGACCATCACGAGCGCGTGATTAACGCGGAGGACTGGTGGGGCGGGCTGCTGAAGACCGTCTATCACCACGACGAACCGATTGCCAACTCGTCGGCGGTGTCGCTGCTGCTGCTGGCGGAAGATACTGCCAAGCAGGTGAAAGTGGTGTTGACTGGATTGGGTGGCGACGAGTTGTTTGGCGGTTATTCCAGCCATCAGGCCGTGCCGCAACTGTTGAAAAACCGCGAAAGTTGGGGGCGCGTGCTAGGCGGCAGCAGCGCCGAGGACATGGCGCTTCTGGGCGCGATTGAGTCCTACTATCCCGCCATGAAACACTACCGCGTGATCGGGGCGCTGCCCACCTATTTGCCGCGTGTCCGGCAGGCCACGCTGCCGCGTGATGAGGCCGTCCGCCGCTTGATGTCGTTCGATGGCATGGTGTTCAGCGACGCGCTGCGCGATGGGCTGTATAGTCCCGACCTACGCGCCGCGTGGCAGGCCGCGCAGCATAAAGAGCGCACCTACAGCGGCATCATCGCCGCCAGCTGGCGCGACGATCCGTATAACACGGCGCAATCGCTGGTGGTGAACACATGGCTGACGGGCAACGCGCTGCTGCATACCGACAAGGTGACGATGGCTTCGTCGCTGGAGGCGCGGGTTCCGTTTTTCGACCCGGTGATGCTCAAATTCGCAGCGGGTGTGCCGCCGCAAGCACGGATGAAGGCAAATAAAACGGTGCTGCGCGAGGCGATGCGGGCTGCCGTGCCGTCTTTCGTGCTGGAACGCCCCAATCAGCCACCTAGTATGCCCATTCTCGGTTGGCTCGATGGGGCGCTCAACAGCCGCATCCGCGAAATTCTGACCGACCCGAACAATATGATTAGCGACCTGTTTCAGCGCCCGGCGCTGGAGGCGCTCTTGCGCGACCATTTCACCCGCCGCACCAGTCAGGTTGAGGTCGTGTTCCGGTTGTTGATGCTGGAACTGTGGTCACAGCGGTTCCTGAAGATGCCTGTGAGTGTGGTGTAAACGATGACTACTGAATCTGTTCAGCCGCCCCCCTTGATAGGCGCGGAAGCCCGCCGCGCTGCTCGTAATGCCGGCGCGATTGCCGCCGCAACCCTGTTCAGTCGTGGCTTGCAATTCGCATGGCAGTTGATCCTCGTCCCCGGCCTCGGCCCGGCCTTGTATGGCATTTATGCGGCGGTGAGCGCCTTCGTGCAGGTGGGTACGTCCATTGCAGCCTTCGGCATGGGGCCGATTCTGATCCGCGATGTGGCGCGTCATCCCGAACAGGCCGGACGTTATCTGACCTCGGCGCTGTTTTTACAGACGTTTCTCGCGCTGATGGGCTATGTGATACTGAATGCGGCGGCGGCGATGGGCGGCTATGCCGAACCTGTGCGCGTGTTTCTCGCCATCGCTGGGATCAACCTCATCATTGATACGTTGGGGAACATTTGCAACGATCTGCTGCTGGCGCGGGAGCGTATGGTCGCCACGTCCGCTGTCACCGTTGGTCACATGCTGGCGCTCATCACACTGGCGGCGCTCGGCCTGAATAGCGGCTACGGGCTGTTCGGTCTGTATGTGGGCGTGATGACGGCGGGGGCGCTGCGCGTGGTGGCGCTGTGGGTGCTGGCGTGGCGGGCGGGCATTCGTCCGGCGTGGCCGCTGGATCGCCGTGTCGCCCGTCCTCTCCTGCTGAACAGTGCGCCGTTGGCTTTCAGCGCCTTTCTCACGCTGGCCTATCAACAACTCGATAAATTGCTCACCAACCGTCTGATTGGAAATGCCGAAACGGGCTACCTGTCGGCGGCGTTCATCATCATCTTTGGCGTGGTAGAACTGCTCAGTACCACGCTAATTACTGCGCTGTACCCGCTGATGTCCCGCGCTTCGGCGGATACCCGCAGCGACCAGTTCGGTTTCATGGTGCAGAAGGTCACGTTCTTCACCTTCCTCATCTGTTTGCCGGTGGCACTCACGCTTACCGTGTTCGCTGCCCCGTTGACCGTGCCGCTGTTTGGGGATGATTATCGCCCCTCCGCCATCATTCTGAGCGTGCTGATCTGGTACGCGCTGGCGATGATGACGGGTAACGTGATCTCCCATGCGATGCTGGCGCAGAACCGTCAGCGCCGCCTGCTGTTCCTGCGGATTACCGGATTGTTCATCAACGCGGTGCTGCTGCTGGTGTTCCTGCCGCGCTTTGGCGTGGTGGGCGCACCGTTTGCTTCGGTGTGCGCCGAGTTGTACGTGCTGCTCTCGCTACTGATTTTGTTCCGTGCGCCGGGGTGGTCGCTGCGGCGGTTCGGGTTGCAAGCGGGGCGGTTGGTCGGGGCGGGCGCGGTGGCGGCGCTGGTGATGGTCGCGCTGCGGGATACTGCGCTGGTGGGCATTCCGGCGGGGTTGCTGGCCTATGTAGGGGCGGGGCTGCTGTTGCGGGCGCTGGCGACGGACGACTGGGACTTGTTGTATCGCCTGACGGGGGCGCTACCCGGCGGCCACTTGATTCGGCGCATCTGGAAGCGCGACTTGCACACCGATTGGGCGGGTGGGTAGCGGCTTTTGCAGGATCGCGCTTTATTCCCCCATACTGAGAAACAGTGATGAGGGGAGACATCTTATGACGGGTGCGCCGCCTAAAACCATCAAGGATGTGGTGACGGATTTTCTGAGTTCTGCGCCCACCTTGCGCGAGATTGCCGACTATCGTCTGCCAGCGGAGTTACAGCAACGCGCTCATGATTTGCTCGAAAAGAACCGGACAGGTGTTTTGGCGAAGATGAGCGTCTGGAAATGGAAGAATTTCGCCAGATAGATCATCTGTTGACGCTGGTGAAAGCAAAAGCGCGGCTCAAGTTAGCTTGACAATTGTCCCCCTGTTTCCCGATTTACTGAACGCATCCCGCATATTCATCCTCGCGGCGCAGCGTCAAATGCGAAGGCCATTCGCCTACTTGGAAAATCAGTAATTGGTCAGACAGGCGTTTCGATTTGACTTGCTTATGTTGTATGCGTTCAATGAGCGTGAGTTGTTCTTCAGCCGGAAGCTGCTCAACCAGTTCGACCAGCGTTTCAAATGGAATCGTGAGTTGAACGGTCATGATACACCTCCTCGCACAATCACTCGGTCAGGTATTTACCCTTCTAGCTTACAATAAACGGTGATTGACGACGAGTGTTGTGGTGTTGTGCTATGGAAACCGCATCTTTGCGGGACTCCCCACGACTGCCTGACGCTTGGCGGATGATCGCCCCATGCAGCGCGACAGTCGGCATATAATCAAGCTAAATAGACCGATCCGGTATTGCTATGAATCGACCCGTTTCACCCAAACCCACCCCGTTTCAAGATGATCGGACGCAGCCTCTCCGCGTGCGTCGTGCGCCACGCGCTCCGCGTTCCGCGAACGCAGTCCGTCCGTTACCCGCGCCCCCGCTGGCCTACCCACCGCCTGCGCGACCTCTGCCCACGCGCCGCGCTGCTGCTGCCCCGCGCCTCTCGCGGCGGGCGCTGCTGTGGGCGGGCGCTGGCCTGCTGGCGTTCCTGCTGCTGAGTTGCGCGGCGCTGACTCTGGGCGTGGGGCTGGTGTACGCTTCCGGTATTCTGCCGGGGGTGCGGGCGGGTGGCGTGTCGCTCGGCGGCCTGTCGGTGCAGGAGGCCGAGGCGCGGCTGAACGCCGAATGGACAGCCATTCGTGTGCAGGACATCAGCACATCCCGCGAACAACACATTGCGCCGACTGATCTGGGGCTGCTGCTGGATTCTGCCGCGACAGCCGCCGAAGCCTACGCGCAGGGGCGTTCGCAGTTCAGCGCGGCGCTGGCGGCGTTCATCGGGCGCATGAGCGTTCACCCCGTTGTGCGGGTGGATGCCGATGCGCTGACTGCGGGACTGACGACTCTGGCTACCAGTTTCGATCAGCCACCTGTGAATGCCGGTGTGCGCTTCACGGATGGCGTGCTGGAAACCACCGAGCCGCAGTTGGGGCGGGCAGTGGATGTGAACGCGACAGCGGCGGCGGTGGCCGCTGACCCCGGCGCGGCGCTGCGCGACGGGACGCTCAAACTGGTGATGGCCTCCGTCGCGCCCGCTGTGACCGACGC
>CAIPFY010000354.1 GCA_903864435.1 uncultured Chloroflexota bacterium
ATTGTTGGAGTTGAAGGCGGGGTGCGCGGTGGCGATCACCATGCGCCCGCCCGGACGCAGCAGGCGACAGGCCGCACGGTACAACGGCGCGATCACCGGCATATCCATCAGCGCCATCGTGCAGGTTAGCGCGTCAAACTGGCCTTCGCCCAACGCCGCCAGCGCGGACTCGTCGGTTGCGTCCACTTGCGCGTAGGTGATCGGGTGGCCGGCAGGTTGCGAACGGGCGCGGGCACGTTCCAGCAGCGCGGCGCTAAAATCCACCGCCAGCACTTGTGCCCCCAGTTCAGCCATGCGCCGCGCCAGCACGCCGCTGCCACAGCCCACATCCAGCACACGCTCGGCGGGGCGCAGCGCCAGCAGGCGTTCCACCGCCGGGGATACCAGCGTGCGGTGAAACAGGTTGCCGCTGTCGCCGTGTAGTTCATCCCAGAAGGCAGCTTTTTGATCCCAGATGGCGCGGCCTTCGTCGTTCAATCGGCGTTGTTCGTCGTTCATGGTGCAGTTCCCCGCCGTTAGCGCCACTCGCCGGGGCGGAAGATCGGGTTGGTGATGGCGCGTAGTGCGCCGTCGGCAGCGCGTACTTCGACCACGCTCCAGCGAAACTCATGCGGGTGGCGCACTTCCTCGCCCGTTTCACCCATCCACAATTCCAGCGGTTCACCGTCCACAATCCAGCGGAGCGTGTCCGTCGGGTGGCAACCTGACCAGCGCAGGCACAGCGTCGGCGCGATGCCGGTCAGCATTTCGCCCACCCTCGCGGTCTGGCCTTCGGCGTTCGTACCTGTCCAGTCCAGCGTCGGCCCCACGCTGATATACAGCCGTCCGGCGCGAACCGCCTGCAAGATGGCCGCCTCGGAAAGCGTGTCAGCATACACCACATCCAGCGGGGACTCGATATCCGGCGCGAGGGGGCGGTGAATATCCATGCCGGAAGTGGCGACCATGCGGTAGCCTTCGTTCAGCCATTTGTACCAGAGTTCCAGCCCGTCCTGACTGTAGAAGTTCCAGTAGGTTCCGTTCCAGATTTCCACCACGCGGGCGCTACCGGGCATCATGTCCTCGTACAGCCATGTGCAACCGGAGCAAACCGGATCGCCGGGGGACAGCGGGTGCGCGATGATGAACGTCCCGCCCAGCGCGGCTACTTCAGCAGCAATCTCCGGCATTCCCCATCCGGGGCGCTCCCGCCAGTCCACCCATTCGCGCACGCCCAACGCCAGCGCATGACCGCGAAAGGTGGTCAGTTCCATGCCGCCCATCGTCAGCAGATCGGGGGCGCTCAGGCTGTCCATCTCGGCTAACGGCGAAATCGTGTTGTGGTCGCTGAGGGTGATGAAGTCCATGCGGACGGCGCGAGCATGTGCCAGCAAGCCGGACACATCCCATTCGCCATCGGTGTGAAAGGTGTGTCCGTGCAGATCGCCACGATACCAGCCGGGGCCGCGCCCTTCGGTGGGTTTGGGCTGCGGGATGACGAACGGCGGACGTGGCTGCACATCGGGGCGGGACTCGGCGCGGATGTCCACCGTATAGCGGACGGTCACATCCGGCAGAATGAGGTGCGTGTCAATCTCCAGCGACCAGCGCCCCGCTGGCAACGTTCCGGCGATGAACCCCGGCGTGGCGGCGGCGGCGCTGATTTCGGCTTCGTGGCAGAAGAAGTGGCGGTGCGCCCCCCCGCGTGAGCCGTTCGGATCGTAGAGCGACACCGCGATTTCGGTCAGCATTTCCTCGCGGGTTTCAAACACGGCAGTCAGCGCCAGATAATCGAGTCCGGCGGGAAGATCGAAAGGGATGGGAATGTTCTGCTTGCTGTGTTCGGCGGTCAGCAGCCCTTCGGCATGGTGGGTGAAGGTCATCGGCATTAGCCTCCGGTATCCATGAAAAAGCCCCACCGGTAAACACAGGTGAGGCTCGATATTTTACCACGCAGCACGGCTGTTGATTAGCCGCCCAACGGCACCAACACGAAGCGCCCGACGCAGATCAGCAGCGCCACCGCCATCAGCACGAAGTTCACCACCACCTGCTGGCGTTCCTTGCGGCGGACGTGCAGCCATGCCGCGCCGATCATCGTCACCGCCAACCCTGCCGCCGCGTAAGGAATCAGGGTAGGCAGGATGTTCAGGAGGCCGGGCAGCACCAGCCCCAGCGCACCCAGCACTTCCAGAACGCCGACCGCCTTGATGGTGCGCGGTTGCAGGTCTTTGCCCCAAGGCATTTTCTGAATAAATTGGGCATAGGGCGTGACCACCTTCATCCCGCCCGCCATCAAAAACAACAGCGCCAAAATAATTTGCATCACCCACAGAACGGTATTCATTACTTTTTGCCTCCTATTGAGTACGCACCTCAATAGTATAAAGAGCCTCTAGGATTTTCGCACCTGTTTCGAGGATGGATTTTAGGGGTGGTAGGCGCTTACCGGTAGTGCCCCGCGTCCGAACCAGTACGTCAGCACCGATTGAAAGGCCGGCCATTCCAGCGCCGTCACCAGCGGCGCCAGCGCCAGCGTTTCCACACCGTACAGACGATGGTCACGCCCCAGCGTCAGGAAGGTGGATTCCAGATAGCGTTCGCGGGTGGCGCCCACGTTGCTTTCGCGCACCACAAGGAACGCCAAACGGGGGCGCGACTCGCTCCACACCCACACATCACCCGCTTTCAAGCGCCCGTTACGCGCCGCTTTGCCAAAGGCGGCGAAGGCAGTGGGATAGGTGGTGTGCAGGCGTGTTTCCAGCATTCCCACTTCGATGCGCCCGCGTGCATTCCAGCCGAAGGCCAGCGTTTGCGCGGTAGTCGTCAGCGGGTCGCCGTGTAGCCACTCAATCGGCATAGGGCATCCTGTTCATCAAAAAACGGCGCGAGATACCCCCACCTTTAGGTGCGGGGTTGCTTACATTCCGGTAGCCATGTCAGGCCGGCTTGCCGGTAACTTTCGGCAGAAACGGGGGTGGGCGGCGGCGCTTCGCCCGTGATCTGCTGGTAAACGGCGCTGTTCACCAGATACACCCTCACCTGCGCGGGGTTGTCGGCGTCCCATGTGTCCATCCCGTGCGAATCGGGATAAATGGTCTGCTTCAGGTGGCCGCCCCCGCCGATGTTCAGCGCCGTATGTCCCGTTGCGCTGCCGCTGGCCGACAGGCCAATCGCGCCCGGTCGTCGCAGGCTGTTACGCTCAAACGCGGGCTGTTCATCCGGGAACTTTCCGGCTTTCGCTTCGTAGACCACCACATGCAGCCCGCCGCTGTCGGCGCTGGCTTCCGACGGCTGCGCGACGAACTGGCGCACCAGCCCGCTTCCGGCGTGGAAGCCGTCCAACCAGTTCTGCGGGGGACTGACGACATAATCCTGTTCGGTGGGGCGCAGCGCCGTTTCCCATGCGCCGCCGCTGACCGCGTTCAGGCTGCCCACGCCGACTTTGACCGCGTTTGGTTTCCAGCCGCGTGAATGAAAGCGTACCCACAGCGCCTCATACGGATACAGCGGGATGAACACGCTGTCCGGTTGATTCCACGCCGACGGAACGCGGTTGGCATAATCGGCTACGCGGCAGATGGGGAACGCGCCCAGACCGGGCGGCAGCGGATAGGTGCGGCCATCATCCGGTATGCGCAGTGTGCGCTGGAAGCTGATGGCGAACCCCTGATCTCCGAACTGTAAGCGATCATTCACAACAGCGATTTGAAGCATTTTCCCGATCCACTCCCGCTAAACCCGATCATTTGAAGCGCCGATCAAACGCCCTTCGCCCCTTCAGGCTGTCGGCGATGCTCCCTTTGAGTATAAACCGACTTGGGATACGGGCGAATCCTGATCCGGTTTCATGGGGTATTCGGAAATGGGGGCAATGGCCCTCATCCCCTGCCCTTCCGCTGCGCCTCATGGCGAAGGGTGTAAGGCAAGCGGACACATCTCGCGCCATGTCCCCACTATATTTCTCCCCTCTCCTAGCTGTACTCAGCGGTTGGGAGAGGGGGTGGGGGTGAGGGCTTTTGAGCGACTGCCCCCAAATCCGAATGCACCCGTTTCATGGGGCGGGGACAGGTGAAAAGGCGGGCGCAATCAGTGTACAATAGGCCGCATATCCGACCAGAGGAATACACAACCGATCATGCCCCCTGTCACGCTCGAACTACAGCCGCTTTTCACAGCCGTCCGGCAAGCCGCCGAACTGTGCCGCCGGGTGCAGGATGCGCATCTCGTCAGCAGCGACAAAGAAGGACAGGAACCTGTCACCATCGCGGATTACGGTTCGCAGGCCATCATCAGCCGCGCCCTGCGCCGCGCTTATCCCGATGATGGCATTCTGGCGGAAGAAAGCGGTGAGCAGTTCGTCAACCTTGTGCCGGAAGACCGCCGCAAAACCGTCGTCGCGCTGTTGAGCGACATTCTGGGCGAAGCGGTGCGACAGACCGATGTGGTCGCATGGCTGGATCACGGGCAGAACCGCGTCACCGAACGCCTGTGGGTGATTGACCCGATTGACGGCACAAAAGGCTTTCTCGCCCTGCGCAGCTATGTGATTGCGGTGGGCTTCATGCTCAACCGTCAGCCGGTGGCCTCGGTGATTGGTGCGCCGGCACACCCTTCACCGGGCGGGATGCTGTTCCACTCGCAAAGCGGCGTGGCCTATCAACAGCCGCTATCAGGCGGGTTGCTCAAGCGCATCCACGTTTCGGAGCGCAGTGAGGCCAGCGGAATCCGGGCGCTGGAAAGTGTGGAGAAAAGCCACACCAACCATGAGCGCATGGCGCGGGTACGTGCCGCCGCCGGACTGGGGGACGCCGCCCTGACGCGCATTGACAGCATGGAGAAGTACGCCCGCATCGCGGCGGGCGAGGCCGAACTGTATCTGCGCCTGCCGCGTTTGAACAGCACCCGCCCCTTCATGATCTGGGATCATGCGGCGGGGACGGCGCTGGTACAGGCCGCCGGAGGCCGCGTGACCGATATTGACGGCAGCCCGCTGGACTTCTCGGAAGGGCGTGCCTTACGCAACAAAGGGATCATCGTCAGCAACGGGCGCATCCATGACCGCGTGATTGCGGCCATCGGGCAAGTGCTGACGCAGGAGGAATGAGGGCGCATGGCGAAACTCAAGCTCGATCTGCATGACATCTACAACAAGGGCAACCTGATTGATGTGGAGTTGAACCGCATCGTGCAGGAAGCCATTGAGAAGAAGATCGAACTGGTGGAAATCATCCCCGGCAAGGGCAGCGGTCAGCTGAAAAAGAAGGTGCTGCGCTTCCTCGATCAAAAGCATATCCGCGCCCTGTATCATCGCGTCGAGAAGGATGATAAGAACTTCGGGCGCATCTTCATCCATTTCAAGCACTGAGTTTCCGCGAGTAACCCATGACCAACCCGATTCGCGTACTGCATTTTGCTGATATTCACATCGGCATGGAGAACTACGGCAGACCCGATCCCCAGACTGGATTGAGCAGCCGCGTGCTGGACTTTTTGCACCGCATGGACGAAATGATCGCCTATGCCGGTGAGCATGAGGTGGATTTGGTGATTTTCGCCGGGGATGCCTTCAAAACCCGCAACCCCAACCCCACCTACCAGCGCGAGTTTGCTCACCGCATCCGTGACCTGTCGCAGTTAGCGCCAACGGTGCTGCTGGTCGGCAACCATGACCTGCCGCCCACGCAGATGAAAGCCTCCAGCATCGAGATTTACGACACCCTGCGCGTGCCGAATGTGATCGTCGCTTCGGATTACGAGTTGAAGGTGGTCGAAACGCGGCGCGGGCCGGTGGCGGTGGGCAGCGCCCCGTATCCCTTCCGGTCGCGGCTGGCAGAACTGGATGGCGACCGGACGGCTGGCCTGACGATTGCCGAAACCGATGAACGGCTCGCCGCGTCGCTGGAGGTGCTTCTCGACGATCTGGCGAAAGAGGCGGATAAACACGCCATGCCGCGCCTGCTCACCGGCCATTTCACGGTCAGCGGGGCGCGTTGGGGCAGCGAACGCAGCATCATGCTGGGGCGCGATATTCAGGTGCAGCGGTCAGTGCTGGCTGATTCGCGCTGGGATTATGTGGCGCTGGGGCATATCCACAAGCATCAGAGTTTGAACGAACAACCGCCGGTGGTCTACAGCGGCAGTATGGAGCGCATTGACTTCGGGGAAGAAGGCGATCCGAAAGGCTTCTGCTGGGTGGAGTTGGCGCGGGGTAGCACCCGCTGGTCGTTCGTGCCGCTGCCCGCCCGTGTGTTCGTCACGCTGGATGCCAACCTCGAAACGGCTGCTAACCCCACCGAACAGGTGCTACATCTGATCGCCCGCCACGATTTGCGCGAGGCGATTGTCCGGCTGCGGCTGGATTTCACCGCCGAAACACAGGCGCGTTTTGACGAGTCTATCGTTCGGGAGCAGTTAAAACATGCGGGGGTGGCGCAAATCGCGGGCATCCAGAAGCGCGTGCAGGAACCGACGCGGGCGCGGTTAGGCGGCAGTCCAGAAGGGATGACGCAGCCGGAACTGCTGGAACGCTATTTACTCAGCAAAGAAGTGCCGGAAGAACGGCGCGATCAACTGCTGGAACTGGCGCAGAAAATTTTCGAGGGTAGCCTACAGGAGAACGAGCTAGGTTGACTTAATACTGCCAAGTGTTCTTAAATATACTCATGATGAGTATATTTTCAGTCGGCGAGTTCGCAAAAATCATTAACGTTTCAGTCGCAAAGCGTTAAAGGAAGCGTTGGCGCATGATCCGCAGTCACCGGATACGGTTGAACCCAACCGCTGAGCAAGTGCAGTATTTCACCCGTGCTGTGGGGACACGCCGCTTTATCTACAACTGGGGACTGGCGGAGTGGAAGCGGCAGCTTGAGGCAGGAGAGAAGCCGTCGG
>CAIPFY010000355.1 GCA_903864435.1 uncultured Chloroflexota bacterium
GACTGTTTTGCAATTCAATATGCCGGTGGATGTGGAAATTCCCCCGCATCCCCAACCGCAGTATTTCATTTTTGCCGCTGACCCGAACTGCCCCACGACGCTCACCATCACAGACCTCGACAGCGGTCTGCCGTTGACTTTTCCCTTCACCGCCATCGTGCGCGATCAGGATGGCACACGCATCGCCCTGCTGCAAGGCGGGCGGGCGCTGGAGGACAGCGTAACGGTGATGCCCGGTAGCGGGGTCTACGAAGTGGAAGTTGCCTCGGCAGATGTGTATGCGTCCGGCAGAGTGCGGCTGGAAGTGGGCTGCATTGACAGCGTTCCGGTTTGTCGCGCACCGGGAGCCGGACGTTTGCTGCCGCTGCCGCCGCCGCGCACCCGCATTCCCCCGCCCACCCCGCCCGGCCCCAACCGTCAGGTGACGCCTGTGCCGCGTGTGACGCCGAATTCCGGTCAGCCCTATTGCGGGGATGGCATTGTGCAGCCCGAAATTCTGGAACAATGCGAACCGCCGGGGACGGCTTCGTGCGATGTGAAGTGCGGCAAGATTGGCGCGTCGCAGCCCGGATGTGGCGACGGCGTGGTACAGGCCGACCGGGGCGAACAGTGCGACCCGCCCAATGGCGGCACTTGCGATAACCAGTGCCAGAATATCGTCACCCAGCAACAGCCCATATGCGGCGACGGCATCGTGCAAGCCTCCAACGGCGAACAATGCGAACCGCCGGGAACATCTAGCTGCGATGTGAAATGTCAGGCGATCCAGCAGCCGCAGCCCATATGCGGCGACGGCGTGGTGCAACCCGCCAACGGCGAACAATGCGAGCCGCCGGGAACATCTAGCTGCGACGTGAAATGTCAGCCGATCCAGCAGCAGCCCTACTGCGGGGACGGCATTGTGCAGGGGAGCGAACAGTGCGACCCGCCCGATGGCAGTTCGTGCGATAACCAGTGTCAGAAGATGTCCACAGCGCAGCCCTATTGCGGAGATGGCATCGTGCAGGCCGACCGGGGCGAACAGTGCGACCCGCCGAACGGCATCACCTGTACCGATGCAACCTACAAAGGCGGCGCTTGCCTGATTATTCCGGGCTAGAAATCCACCCTCACCCTTTTTCCCTCTCCCTCAGGGCGAGGGACTTAAGAGTCGCGTAATCCTCTTACTCCCCTTCGCCCTGAGGGAGTAAGGGGGCGGGGGATGAGGGTAAAAAACATAACACGGGCTAGGCGCAGATCCACAGCCCCCCCCCACTTATCCTCAACGATAAGCGGGGTGAGGGTTTTGGCGGTATCTTCGTAAGCGGACGGCATTCACCTGCGAGGAGTCGGGATGACCATTACCATTGAAAAACGCGATCACACCGGACGTTCCGTGTTCCAGTACACGGGCGAAATCATTCAGCGCGAGCCGACTTTCGTCTGCATTCGCGCCATCTTTCAGCGCGAAATCGCTGATCTGGGGTTCGTGGCGTTCCACCGGGGCGATTTGTTCATCGAGTGGTTTTATAACGACCGCTGGTACAACATCTTTCAGGTGCATGAAGGCGAATCGGATCGGCTGCGCGGCTGGTACTGCAATATCACCCGTCCGGCGCTGTTGAGCGACGATCATGTGGCGGCGGACGATCTGGCGTTGGATGTGTTCGTCATGCCGGACGGCGAAACGATCCTGATGGATGAGGATGAGTTCGCGGCGCTCAACCTGCACCCCGATGAGCAGCACATCGCGCTGGAAGCCGCCGAAACGCTGCGCCGGGCGGTGGCGAACCGCGAAACCCCGTTTGACCGCATTTCCCTCCCTTGATGGGGTGCAACTTCTGACGTTTGTTTTGCGTATAAAGAAAGTAGTTACGAACAGTCTGTGAAGGGGTGAAAGTAATGTCCACGATGCCCGAACTGGTCAGCGATTTTCTGGCGCAAAAGCGGATTGCAGTGGTGGGCGTGTCGCGTTCCGGCAGCGGCACCGCCAATGGGATTTACCAGCGTTTGAAAGCTACCGGTCATGAAGTGGTCGCCGTGAACCCGAACGCCGATACCGTCGAAGGCGATCCCTGTTTCCATCGCCTACAGGACATCCCGCAGGCGGTGGACGCGGTGATGATCGTCACCACGCCGGATGTGACCGATCAGGTGGTGCGCGACTGTCACGAGGCGGGCATCAAGCGCGTGTGGATGCACTGTTCGGTGATGCACGGCGTTCGCAGCACCTCGGACGCGGCGGTGCAGTTCTGCCGCGACAACGGAATCGCCGTCATTCCTACCGGTTGTCCGATGATGTTCGACGGCAATGTGGATGTGTTCCACAAGTTCATGCACTGGTGGATGCGGCGCTCCGGCAAACTGGCGCTGTAGGCCGCCCTATTCCCCTCATCTTGATTGGACAGGGGAACACCTTCGGCAAACTCCCCTGTCCAATCGCCCTTTCCCCTCATGTCGAAGGGGGAAGACAGTTCACCAGTAAAAGCATAATCACCCGACTACCCCGCCATATGGCGCGGTTTCGCCACGCCGTATAGCGGATGTACCCCCCCAATACCCACCTCTATAATTTGTGATGATGTAACTACTTTAGCGAGGGTCACAATGAAGACAAAGTTTGGAGCCATCTGTTTATCGCTTCTCCTCTTGGCGCTTTCGTTCACCATCAGCAGCGCCCAAGAAGTCACCCCGGAACCCACAGTAGATCATGCGGCTCATCATCCCGGTCAATCGGAAGCGATGCAGCCCATGATGGACATGATGGATACCATGATGGGCATGGAAATGCCTGCCGACATGCGCGATAAGATGAACCAGATGCGCGGCATGATGGACATGATGAGCATGATGGACATGATGCAGGACGGCGGTGAGATGGGTGGCATGATGCAGCCCATGATGGACATGATGGATAGCATGATGAGTATGGAAATGCCTACCGACATGCGCGATAAGATGAACCAGATGCGCGGCATGATGGACATGATGAGCATGATGCAGGGTGGTGGCATGATGGGGGACATGATGCAGGGCGAAACAACGCCTGAGCCGACCCCGGATGCGATGGGCGGCATGGCGATGGAAATGAATACGGCGTATTCGGTTGACGATCTGGCACCGCTTGCCTTCGCGTACTATGACGGCGGCGATGTGTATTTCGTCCACCCCGAAGCTTCCGAAGAAAACGTTGCGGGTGTCCTGACGGCGATGATGGGAACCGACGTGATTACCGTTCCGAGTCTGGGACAAATTCCGGCAGAACTGCTCGGTAAGGTCTATGTCTTTATAAACGGGCTTGAAGGCATGGGGCCGCTTGGCTTCCAACCTGATGTGTTCGACTCCGTTCCCGGCAATGAAAACTACACCCCGCTGCGTGCTATTCAGTTGGTCACATGGCAAGAGGGTGTCGTGGCCCGTGCGTTGACGAGCGTTGACGATATTCTGGCGGCTGAAGAAGCGGGTGACGTAGGCATCGAAGCGCCCGGAGTCGTGGTCAATATGCCCATCCTCGTCTGGCCTGACGGTCAGCGTTAACCCGAGTATTGCCCGCGTATAAAAGCAGGAGACTGGCACTCACTGTCTCCTGCTTTTATTGAAGAATGATGGAAATAGCAGGTGGTTATGACTATTCGCGTTGTGCTTGCTGACGATCATGCCGTAGTTCGCAAGGGGATTCGTGATTTCCTCGAAGAAGATGGGGATATTCAAGTGATCGCCGAATCGGGGGATGGGGCGAAGGTCAAGGAACTGCTGACGACGCTTCAACCCGATGTCGCTGTGTTGGATGTGCGGATGCCTCATGCCACCGGGATCGAAGTCACACGCTGGATTCGGGAACAGAAACTTCCTATACGGGTGGTCATTTTAACAGCCTACGACGATGACCCTTTTGTGGTCGCAGCGATGCAGGCGGGCGCGAATGGCTATGTGATGAAAAGTGCCGAGGCAGAAGATATCACGGCGGCCGTCCGAGCTGTGTATCGCGGCCAATCTGCGATTGCACCCGAAATCGCACAAAAAGTCTTGACCCACCTCGTCGTCAGCCAAACCCCGGCCACACTGGATGAACCCCTCACGGAGCGAGAGTGCGACATTCTGCAATGGGCGGCAAGAGGGCTGACGAACAAGGGCATTGGCGCAAAACTATCCATCAGCGATCGTACCGTGCAGGGACACCTCGCCAACATCTACGCCAAGCTCGGCGTGAATAGCCGGACGGAAGCCGTGACGAAGGCGCTTCATCTCAACATTATCCTATTGGATCAAAAGGCATGAGGCATCTTCATTTAGCGAAGCGGTTGCATGGGTTACGGGCACAGGTGCTTCTGTGGACAGTATTGCCGCTGACCATTTTGCTGATTGTGTTTGCCTTGAGTGGGGTGAGCAGCCACCAAAGCTCGATGCGGGCGTTAGCCATCGAGGAAAACACGCGACTGGTCATGATGATGGCTCAACTCGTCGCTGTAAGTGTTGAGAATCAAGCCCTGCGAACCGGAACCGATATCGCTCTGGTCAGTCCAGACACCTTGAATTTGGATGACATTCTACAGATGGATCATGTGAATGCCATCACGATTCTGGTGCTGATGGACGCACAAGGTAAGGTGTTGTTCAATCGAGGGTCTATCCCGAGCGATGCGGACTTGATGGCGTGGGATGGCGTTCAACCCGCTTTGCGCCGTGAAAATGGTGCGCTGTTGTCTAGCTCTTCAATGCAGGATGATGTGATTGCTTATGCGCCCGTTCCCAATACAGAATGGGTATTGCTGATTCGGGAGGGCTGGCATTCGCTTACCGTACCCCTGATCCAATTTGAGCAACTCATGCCTTTCATTCTCTTTACAGCGGTGGCTGTGTCTCTGCTCACGTTGTTCTTCGGTGTGCGCTATGTCGTGCAACCGTTGCGAGAACTCAGCGTCCGGGCGACCCGTATCGGGCAAAGAGAATTTCTAGCGAATTCCGTAGTGGTCAGCGGCGTGCAAGAGATTGAAGATTTGAGCCGTACCCTCGATGAAATGGCACGCCGGGTACACAGCTATCAGGCTGCTCTGCATGATTATGCGGGAGAGGTTACGCGGGCGCAGGAAGAAGAACGCGGACGGTTAGCACGCGAACTCCACGATGAAACCGTGCAAACCCTGATTGCACTGGGACACAAAGCGCAGATGGCACAGCGTAGTTTGCACCGGGATCAGCAACAAGCCGATACGCGCATCATGGAGCTACGGGACATGATTGCTGATGCGATTGAGGAAGTGCGGCGTTTCAGCAGCGCCCTTCACCCGCATTATCTAGAGGAACTGGGACTCTTGAGCGCATTGGAAGTACTCACAAAAGAAGCGAAAGCGCAGTTTGAGGTGCAGGGAACTCCAATCCGGCTCAAACCCGAACTGGAACTGACCCTATACCGGATTGCTCAGGAAGCCTTGAACAATGTGCTTCACCACGCGCAGGCACAGCACTGTGCTGTGATGCTGCACTTTCAAGAGTCCTGTATACGGTTGCGTATACGGGATAATGGGCAAGGCTTTATCGTCCCCGCTTACTTTAGCGATTTCACGCGCATCGGTCATTTCGGATTGATCGGCATGCGGGAACGCGCCCAACTTGTGAATGGCGAAATCACTATTGAGTCCCGTCCCGGACAGGGAACAGAAGTGTCCCTTACAATCCTGATTTGATCGTTCTGGCTTCGGCTTTGCACCTGCCACAGTCTTTCGCCCGTTCGTGCCGTGCGCTATCATCCTGCCCTGAACACTTATCAACAAGGGATGGGACTATGATGCGGATCGCCATTGTCGGCTTTGGCGTGGTCGGGCAGGGGTTGGTGGAAATTTTGCGCGATAAAGCGGACGCGCTGCGCGATGAGCAGGGCTTCGCGGCGACGATTGTGGCGGTGGCGACTCGTTCTCGCGGCACGCTGTACGACCCGCAAGGGCTAGAACCAGCGGCGCTGCTGGAGGCGATGGCGGCGGGTGGGCTGGCGCACTATCCGGCGCGGGACGGCGCGTTTCGTGACCTCGCCCCGCTGACGCTGATCCGCGCCTGCAATGCCGATGTGCTGGTGGAATGCAGCAACACCAATTTACAGACGGCGCAGCCCGCGCTGGACTACTGCAAAGCGGCCTTCGAGACGGGTAAGCATGTCGTCCTCGCCAACAAGGGGCCCGTGGCGCTGGCCTATGCCGAACTGGTGGCGCTGGCGAACGCGGCGGGCAAGCATCTGCGCTTCGAGGCGACCGTCATGGCCGGCACACCGTCGATTCGCTTGGCGATGCAGGCATTGGCGGGGTGCCAGATTCGGGAAGCGCGGGGCATCCTGAACGGCACGACCAATTACATCCTGACGCAGATGGAAAGCGGCCTGAGCTATGCCGACGCGCTGGCGCAGGCGCAGGCGCTCGGTTACGCCGAAGCCGACCCCACCGCCGATGTGGACGGCTGGGACGCGGCGGGCAAGGGCATCATTCTGGCGCGGGCGCTGTTTGGCAGCACACTCACACTGGCGGATATGAGCGTGCGCGGCATCAGTGCGATCAGCGCCGACGATGTGGCCGCCGCCCGTGCTGCGGGCGAACGCTGGAAGCTGGTGGTGCAGGTCACGCCAACAGGCGGCAGCGTGAGTCCGGTGCGCGTGCCGATGGCGCACCCGCTGGCAGGCGTTTCCGGCGCGACCAACGCCGTCACCTACAACACCGACCTGATGGGGGATGTGACGCTGGTGGGCGCGGGCGCGGGACGGTTGCAAACCGGTTTCGGCCTGTTGAGCGACCTGCTGGACATCGCCCGTTTGGGTGGGTAGACAACGAAGGGAATCCCCTCCCCTTTTTCCCTCAGCCCTGTATGGGGCAGGGGTTAGGGGTGGGGATTCTTTCAGACTTAACATGATACTTAGGGGGCATCGGGCGAACGTCTCCCGATTTGCGCGGTTTTCCTTGCAAAACTGTTTGGTGAGAATTATTCCCTTTCATTGCGCCTAACAACACCTTCAACCTCTCCAAACGCTGCACCCTGTTCCCCGTGACGCCCGCTTGATTGCGTACCCGCGCACCTTGTAGGGGCGGCGGCGGCTTGCAAGGGGATAGGCGGATCGCCTGTTAGGAACGAGCAAGGCAACCCTTTTATTGTTTAGGCATATTGTAAGAAACACGCTCACGTCCGGTTATCTTGATAGGGGTGGAATATGAAACTCTCACTGGTCATCCCCGCATACAACGAATCTGAAGGTGTCCACCAGACCGCAACTTCTGTGCGCAGTGTGCTGGAATATCTGCGTATGAAGAACGATGTAGAAGTGGTTTTCGTCAACGACGGCAGCAAAGATGATACTGCCGCGCTGCTGCAAGACGAATTTAAGGACGATCCGAAGGTGCGCGTGGTGTCGCACGAAACCAACAAGGGGCTGGGCGCGGCCATCCGCACCGGCTTCCAGCACGCCACCGGCGATATTATCGTCACCACCGATTTCGACGGCACCTACCCGGTGACGACCATCCCGCAGTTGTTGAGCCGGATGACGGTGGACGACGCCGACATTGTGACGGCTTCGCCCTATCATCCCAACGGGCATGTGGAAGGCGTTCCCGGCTATCGCCTGATCTTCAGCTTCGGCGCGTCGCTGCTGTACCGCCTGCTGGTGAGCTGGCGCATCCACACATGGACGGCGCTGTATCGCGGTTACAAGCGGCAGGTGATCGAAAATATCACCTTCGAGAGCGACGGTTTCCTCGCCGGCACCGAACTGCTGGTGTACTCGCTCAAGGCCGGCTACCGCGTGACCGAATTCCCGACCACGCTGCACGTCCGCACCTTCGGTCAGTCCAGCATCAAGATTGCCCGCGTGACCAAGCAACACATGAAATTCCAACTACGCCTGCTGAAAGAATCCATTTTCGGCTCGCCCAGATCGCATCGTAAGCCGCTGGTAGGAGAACCTTCGTAAATGTCGCCATTTGTCTTTGTTGCACTCAGTACGGTTTTCGGTATTGCGGGTCAGTTGATGCTCAAACGGGGCATGGGCGGCATGGCGGCCACCGGCGGCGTGTCTATCGTGCGCATGATTACCTCGCCATGGGTCATCATCGGGCTAGGCATCTATGGCAGCGGTGTGCTGTGCTGGCTGATGGCGCTCTCGCACTTCGAGTTGAGCTACGTCTACCCGTTCGCCAGCCTGAGCTACATCGGTATCATTTTCGGGTCGTATTTCCTGTTCCGCGAACGGATTACTCTGATGCGCTTGATGGGCGTGGCGGTCATCATCGCTGGCGTACTCATCACCAGCCAGAGTTAAGCGTTTCGTGCGATGCAACCAGCAAAAGGGGCAGGCCAAGACCTGCCCTTTTTGTTGCGCGGCGGCACAAACGGGTTTTACATTACAATGAGATTCTTCAGTCAAAGGGGGAATTTGTGACGGACACTGCAAAAAAACGCCAGATCGCCATTATCGGCGGCGGCATTCTAGGCGTGACGCTGGCTTACAAGCTGGCTGGACGCGGGTTGAACGTGACCGTGTACGAGCGCGGGGACAATCTGGGCGGGTTGGCCGCCGCGATGGATTACGACGGGGCGCGGGTAGACCGTTTCTACCACACCATTTTGAGCAGCGACACCTCGATGCAGGGCTTGATGGAAGAGTCCGGCGTGGCGGATAAGCGCCATTTCACCGCCACCAAGCAGGGTTTTTACGACAACGGCCATCTGTACGATTTCAACACGCCGGTAGATTTAATGCGCTTCCCGCCGCTGAACATTATCCAGCGCGTCCGCTTGGGGCTGCAAATCGTGTACGCCCAGCTAGAGAGCGACTGGCGCAAGATGGATGTCGTGCCGGTGGAGGACTGGCTGGCGAAGTTCTGGGGGCGCGGCGTGTACCAGAAGGTGTGGAAGCCGCTGCTCCGCGCTAAGTTCGACAGCACCGCCGAGAGCGTCCCCGCCACCTACATCTGGTCGCGGCTGCGGCGCATGATGGGAACCCGCGAGGGCGTGACTTCCAAAGAGATGATGTGCTACATCGAGAACGGGTATTACACCCTGATCGAGGCGCTGGCACGCAAGGCCGAAGGGTTGGGCGTGCAGTTCCACCTGAAAGCGCCCATCGAGGAAGTGGTCATCGAGAACGGGCAGGCGGCAGGCGTGCGCGTGGGCGGCGAAGTGCGCCGTTACGATGCGGTCATCAGCACGTTGCCTTCGCCCACGCTAGGCGGCTTGATCCCGTCCGCACCCGCCGACTTCCGCGCCCTGCTGAACAAGCAGCAATATCTGGGCGTGATGTGTCCGCTGCTCATCCTCAAGAAGCGCCTGCTGCCTTACTACGTGCTGAATATCACCGACGAAAGCATCCCGTTCACGGCGGTGGTGGAAACGACGAACCTGATTGACCCGCAGCATGTGAAAGGCTACCATCTCGTTTATCTGCCCAAGTACCTCGCGCCGGATAATCCGATTGCCAACTGGAGCGACGAACAGGTGCAGGCCGAGTGGATGAAGCACTTCAAGCGCATGTTCCCGGATTACAACGTGTCGGACATTGCCGCGTTCATCGTGCAGAAGGCCAAGTACGTCGAGCCAATCCGCCCGATGGGGACGCTGGACGAAATCCCCGAAATTCAAACGCCAGTGGCGCGCCTGTACATGGGCAACACCGTCATGATCTACCCTGATCTGGGCAACGGCGAAGCGGTCACACGCTACTCGGCAAAGGTGATTGATCGGGTGATGGCGGATATGGTGGGCTGGGCATAAGCCCTCACAGGTAAACAAACCAACAGGCGGTGGGGCAGTTGCGCCGAATATCCTGCCCGCAAGGTTGAGTGAATGATGACTTCTGCATCAGCAACGACGAACGCGACCCGCAACCGCTGGTATCAGATCGCGCTGGTGGGGGTGGCGCTGGTGACGGTGTTCATGCTGTTGTACCGGCTGGACTCATATCCCGCCCCTTGGTACGACGAAGGTTCGCACCTGCATGTGGCGAAAAACTTCGCGCTCTACGGCGTGTATGCCGACTCCAGCAGCGAAGGCTACCGCCCGTTCGGGCCGGCGATTGGCGTGGGGCCGACGGTGCTGCTGCCCATCGCGTTCGCCTTCAAGCTGTTCGGCGTGGGCATTCCGCTGGCGCGGCTGGTGATCGTGCTTTATGCGCTAGGGGCGGTGGTCGCTTTTTATGGGCTGGCGCGGCTGTTCCTGCACGAGTGGTTCGCGCTGGCGGCGCTGGTGCTGATGCTGCTATCTCCCGGCGTGGATTTCTTTTTTCACGCCCGCACCGTACTGGGCGAAATTCCCGGCTTGTTCTTTCTGACGGCGGCGCTGTGGTTGTGGTTGCGCCCCGGCGTGCGCGGCATTCCCGCCCTGCTCGGCGTGGGCGTGCTGATGGGGCTGGCTTCCATCACCAAGAACCAGTTCGCCATGTTCATCCTGCCTAGCCTGTTGCTGGCGTGGATCACTGATCTGGTCTGGTA
>CAIPFY010000356.1 GCA_903864435.1 uncultured Chloroflexota bacterium
ACGTTTTCATCGATAAGGTCATCCAGTGTCCTTTCGATATAGCGAAAAACATCTGTACTGATCGCGTTACCTTTGGTCAAGATTTGTGCAATAAGAACGATACATGCGTCCTAACCAAAGTGGTTTTGCAGCGCCGTGAGGAATCGCCCCAATTTACAACGTAAGCCATACTGCGGCGAAATTGCTATGGAGAGCGAATCAAAAGGGGCTTGTGTGTAGCAAGCCCCTTCGTTTGACTCGTGACGCACCCGCGCCGTTAGGCGATGGTGACATCCTTGCACAGATACACATCCTGAATCGAGCGCAGCAGCGCCGCGCCTTCAGCCATCGGGCGCTGGAATGCCTTACGCCCGCTGATGAGGCCCATGCCGCCAGCGCGTTTGTTGACGACGGCGGTCATGACCGCTTCCGCCAGATCGCTCTCGCCGCCGCTGGCACCGCCTGAGTTAATCAGGCCGGCACGCCCCATGTAGCCGTTCGCCACCTGATAGCGGGTCAGGTCAATCGGGTGTTCGCTGGTGAGCTGCGTATAGATGCGTTCGTCCAGCTTGCCGTAGGACGAGCCGCCGGTGTTCAGCGCCTTGAAGCCGCCGTTCTGGGTGGGGAGCTTCTGCTTCACGATGTCGGCCTGAATGGTCACGCCGAGGTGGTTGGCCTGTCCGGTCAGGTCGGCGGAGGTTTCGTGGTTCACGCCGTTGACCTTGAAGCCGGGGTTACGGGTATAGCACCACAGAATGGTCGCCATGCCCAGTTCGTGCGCCATCTCGAAGGCTTTCGCCACTTCCACGATCTGACGGGCGCTCTCGTCCGAGCCGAAGTAGACCGTCGCGCCGACAGCCGTTGCGCCCATGTTCCACGCTTCGCGGATGGTGCCGAACATGATCTGATCGAACTTGTTCGGGTAGGTCAGCAGCTCGTTGTGGTTGATCTTCACCATGAAGGGGATGCGGTGCGCGTACTTACGAGCCACCGCGCCCAACACGCCGAAAGTGGAAGCAACCGCGTTGCAACCGCCTTCAATCGCCAGCTTGACGATGTTTTCGGGGTCGAAGTAGGCCGGGTTCTTGGCGAACGACGCGCCCGCCGAGTGTTCGATGCCCTGATCTACGGGCAGGATGGACAGGTAGCCCGTGCCACCTAGCCGTCCATGATCGAACATCTGCTGCAAGCTGCGGAGTACCTGCGGCGTGCGATCCGAGTCCGTCCACACACGGTTGACGAAATCGGGGCCGGGCAGGTGAAGTTGTTCTTTGCTAATGGTGCCGCTGCGGTGTTTGAGAAGGGTGTCGGCATTGCTGCCCAGAAGTTCAGCAATACGGTCAATGTTGAGGGGTTTCTTGGAGGCGTTCGAGGCCGCCATAGGGATGTCCTTTCACATAGCGTTCACAATCAGGACTGAAACAGTCGCCTCATTCTACCATGATTAATCCCCGATCAATAAAGGACGAAAATCATGATTTGAGGGGTGCCGCCTGTTCCGGCGATGATGGAACATATAGGAAACGCAGCAGGACGGCACGCAGGCCGTCCCCTACAACCCGGCATTTTCGTCTTCGTAGGGGCTGGCCTGCGTGCCAGCCCGTCTTCATTTGCCCTTTTTACCCCTAGCAGGCACAAGTGTGAGCATAGAAATATTGTGATGCGATTGCCCAAAGGATGAGGTCAAGATCATTGTTGACATAATCTAGCCATCGGGTGTATAGTTTTTACGAAAACTAGAATCGCGGTGTATAGATTATCATGTCCGTCAAACATACCCTGCTGGCGCTGCTGTTTCACCAGCCGATGCACGGCTACGAGCTGGGCAAACAACTGCACCGGGTTTTGAATGCCGATTGGGATGTCAAGCCGGGGCAGATCGCCAGCACCCTCTCGCGCTTGCGGGAAGCCGGGCTGGTGGATTACGAAGTCGAACCCACCGCCGACGCGCCGGATCGCAAGGTGTACTTCATCACCGACGAGGGGCGCGGCGAACTGGAACACTGGTATTTGCACCCCGAAGTGCGCGATTACCGGCTGGGGGATGCCTTCTACCTCAAGCTCATCCTCAGTTTGCTCGGCGCTCCGGTGGATGCTGAACGCATCCTCATGGTGCAGCGCCGCGAACTGTACCAGCAGTTGCATGAAGTGACCGGACTGCTGCGCCGCACCGACCCGCGCACCGAGTTCCCGCGTGTGCTGCTCCTAGAAGGCGCAGTGGCGCATTTGGAAGCCGATCTGCGCTGGATCGAGATGTGCGAGGCGCGGTTGCCCGACCTGAAGCACTACACCCCACCCCGATCACCACCCAAAACACGGGGGCGACCCCGCCGCAAACCCGAAACGGATATTCACAATCCCGGCAAGGATTGATTGCTCAACAAGGAGATTCCAATGGCAATCCTGCGTACTGAATCACTCACCAAGACCTATGGCTCACCCGACAAGCCGATTTACGCCGTCAACGAACTCAATCTGAGCGTGGACGAGGGCGAGTTTGTGGCGATCATGGGGCCAAGCGGTTCTGGCAAAAGTACCGTCCTGTACCTGATCGGCGGGCTGGAGCGCCCCACCAGCGGCAAGGTGTGGCTGCGCGACTCCGACATCAGCACCCTTAACGATGATGCGCTATCGCGTTTGCGCCGCGAGTCGCTAGGGTTCGTGTTCCAGTTCTTCAACCTGATTCCGGTGTTGAGCGCGGCTGAAAACGTCGCCATGCCCCTGATTCTGGATGGCGTGCCGCGTCCAGAGGCGCTCAAACTGGCGAACGAAGCCCTCACTCGCGTCGGGCTGGCAGATCGCAGCTCGCACCGCCCCGCCGAGCTTTCCGGCGGGCAGCAGCAGCGGGCGGCGCTGGCACGGGCGCTGGTGGCGAAACCGGCGCTGATTCTGGCGGATGAGCCGACGGGCAACCTCGACTCGCGCTCCAGCGACGAAGTGGTGCAAATGCTGCGACAGACAGCGGACGACCTGCATCAGACCATCATCCTCGTCACCCATGACCCCCGCGTGGCGGCCTATGCCGACCGGATTGTGTTCCTGAAGGACGGCAAAATCGTGGATGATAACCGCCTGAAGGGACAGGGTAACGCCGACCAGATTCGTGAACAATTGACCAAAGTGGCCTTCAGCTAGGGGGTGGAATATGACCACGAAACGTAACGACTGGCGCGCTACTGTCGGGCAGATGACCCGCATGGGGCTGCGCTATCTGAACGGGCGGCGGCTGCGTACCACGCTCACCACGCTATCCATCGTGTTCGGCGTGGCGCTGATCTTTGCCATCAATCTGGCGCTGCCTTCAATGATGGATGCTTTTAAGCAGTCCATGTCCTCGATTTCGGGCGCGGACATTCGCTTCACCAGCACATCCGGCGTATCCTTCACGCCCGAATCGGTGCTGCCGCAAGTGTCCGGCGTCGCGCATGTTCAAGCGGTGACAGGCATCCTCAGCCGCCAGTTCAGCATTCCGACAGTAGAAAATGGTGCGTTGGGCAGCGCCGCGCAAATCCAACTGATCGGGATTGACGCAACCAGCGCCACCGCCGTCCGCCAGTTCGCCATGAGCGAAGGGCGCTTCTTGCAAGCCGATGACAGCGGTGCGGCGGTCTTTCCGGCGGGAATCGCGGATTTCGCGCCGGAACTGAAGATCGGCACGGTGTTCCCGCTGATTACGGCGGGCGGCCTGAAACTGTATACCGTCGTCGGCTTTCTGGCGGAGGCGGGCAGCCCGTCCGCGCCGGAAATCTACATCCCGCTGAAGGACGCGCAGGCCGCTTTCAACCAGCCGGGGCTGATTAACACGATTGAAGTGTCCATCGGGGCGGGCGCAGATCGGGAGGCAGTCACGGCTGCGGTGCAGGCGGCGTTGGGCGACGGCTTCCAACTGGCGGCGGATACCAACGGCGCGGATGTGGTCGGTTCGATGGAGGTCGGCTTCGCCATCTTCGATCTGCTCGGTGTTCTGGCGCTGTTCCTCGGCGCGTTCCTCATCTTCAACACCTTCCGCACCGTCATCCTCGAACGGCGGCACGATCTGGCGATGCTGCGTGCCATCGGCGCGACGCAGCGCCAAATCACGGTGATGATCGTGATCGAAAGCCTGCTGCAAGGGGCGATTGGCACGGCGGTGGGGCTGGTGCTGGGCTATCTCATGGTGGTGGGACTGGTGGGCGTGATTGGCTCGATGTGGCAGACCTACTTCCACCTGCCGGCGATTCAGCTTCAGGCCAACCCCGGCGCGTTCGTGATTGCGATTGTGCTAGGCATGCTCACGGCGCTGCTGGCCGGCTACTGGCCTGCCCGCGCTGCTGGACGCACCTCCCCGCTGGACGCGCTGCGCCCGACGACTACCGCCAGCGTCGAACGCGCTGCCCGCTGGAATTTGATTGCGGGCGGCGGGCTGATGCTGGTGTCGGTGCTGATGCTGGTGGCCGGCGCAAAAACGGCGGCGGGCGGCGCGATGCTGTTCCTGATCGGCATGATGATCGCCGCGCCCGGTCTGGTCATTCCGGCGGCGCGGCTGTTCAGCCCGCTGCTGACGCTGTGGTTCGCCCGCGAAGGCGATCTGGCACGGAGCAATCTGGTGCGGCAGCCGGGGCGTGCCGCCATCACGGGCAGCACGCTCATGATCGGGCTGGCGGTGTTGGTGCTGGCGGCGGCGCTGGTGAGCGCCTTCACCGGTCTGCTGGAAAATCTGGCGGGACGCAGTTTTTCCAGCGACATCCTGCTCACGCCGCAAAGCGTGGGCATCTACAGCGGTGTGATCGGCGCGGACGACTCGCTGGCGACCCGTCTGCGGGCGCTGCCCTCGGTGGCGGCAGTGGGGACGATGCGCTACGCCCCGTCCACTGTGAATAGCGAGCCGGTGCAAGTGCTAGGCATTGACCCGAACGAGTATCCGAAAGTGGCGACGTTCGACTTCCCGCAGGGCGACGCGGCGACGGCCTATAGCGAACTCGGCAGCGGACGCACCGCCTTCATCACGTCCATCGCGCAGTCTACGCTGGGCGTGAACGTGGGCGACGAGATGGTGCTGCAAAGCGCCGAAGGGCCGCAAACCTACCGCGTAGTGGGCGTTGCCAACGACATCCTGACGTTCAAGGTGGCGGTGGTGTTCATCTCGCAGACGAATATGGCGGCGGACTTCCACAAGAGCGAAGACATCCTGCTGATGGCGAACCTCGCGCCGGGGGCGGATAAACAGGCCGCGCTGACTGATGTGCAGGACATCGTGAAAGATTACCCGCAGTTCACGGCGCAACTCACGGGCGAATACCGCCAGACGATTGTTGACCTCTCCGCCAGCGCCATGATGTTCTTCTACATTCTGGCGCTGCTCATCATCATTCCGGCGGCGATGGGGCTGCTGAACACGCTCACCATCAACATCCTCGAACGCACCCGCGAAATCGGCGTGGTGCGGGCGGTGGGCGGTAGTCAGAAGCAGGTGCGGCGCATGGTCACGGCGGAGGCGCTGCTGCTGGGCATTTTCGGCTCGGCAATGGGCGTGCTGACCGGCGTGGCGATCAGTTACGGGTTCATCGGCGCGTTCGGCGCGATTGGCTGGACGATGCCGTTCGCCTTCCCACTGATGGGCATCATCGCAGCGGTGGTGGTGGGCGTGCTGCTGGCACTGTTCGCCAGCATCCTCCCCGCCCGCAGCGCCGCCAAGCTGGACATCATCCGCGCCCTGCAATACGAGTGAGTACCCTCACCCGCGCAACCCTTTCAAGGGTAGGTTTTTTGCAGGAGAACCCTCAACCTAAAACCTCACCCCCAGCCCCCTCTCCGCAGTAACAGCGAGGGGGAGCAAGCAGCAGACTCTTTCACCCCTCTCCAAAGCGGTACTCCGCGTGTTGGAGAGGGGACGGGGGTGAGGTTCTTGAATACCTCACCCTTGCGCCTGTTCCGCCGCATCGTCGTCCGCCGCCAGCAGGCGCTTAATCTCGGCGGTTTCCAGTTCGTCCACATACACGGTGATGGCGCTACGCATGTAGTCCGCCAACTGCGGGTGAAAGCGGTCAAAGTTGGCGCGGAAACGCGGATCGTCGTTGTACAGGCTGCCCAACCCGCGCAGCACTTCCAGCGGCGGTTCGTAGAAGTAGCGCAGGTGGTTGTGCCAGCGTTCCACCAGCTGTTGCACTTCGGGGCTTTCCGGCGGCATGTTCGCTTCTAGCAGGGCGGTCAGGTTGGCATAATTCTGATTGCCTTCCGCCAGAATCGTGTCTTTCTTGGCCTGCGTGTAGCTGCCCCAGCGCCGCACCGATTCGTCCACCAGCGTCGGCCCGTATTGCAAACGGGCTTCGCGGGTGAGTTCTTGTTCTTCTTCGGGCGTGATCGCCTTAAACATCTGCTTCTTACTCATCGGCGTGTTCCTTTCGATATGGTCAATCGTGCGTTCGACAGTACGGACGAGTTCTTGCAACCGTGCGATGCGGTGTTCCAGCGCCGTCCGGTGCGAGCGTAGCGCCCGCGCCAGATCAAAATCCGGGCTGTCGAGAAGGTCTTTGATCTGTTCCAGTTCCAGCCCCATTTCGCGGTACAGCAAGATTTGCTGCAAGCGCAGCAGCGCCGCCTCGTCATACTGCCGGTAGCCATTGGTATTCACCCGCGCCGGACGCAGCAGTCCAATCGTGTCGTAATGATGCAGCGTGCGCACGCTCACCCGCGCCAGTTCCGCCACCTGTTTGACCGTGTACATCGTTCCTGCACCCTCCTGCAAATGCTTGCTGCCTCTTATCCTAGACCCTGACGTAACGGGAGAGTCAAGCGGCATCTGTGGCGGTGGTCAGCCCATTTGCGGCGGCGGGTGCATTTGATTAGGCAAAACAGCGGTGCTATACTTTCATTGTTCATTACCCATCGTAATAGGCGCGGGCTTTACCGCGTCTATCCTAATATCAATCGTGTTCAACAGCCCCGGATCAGTCACCACATGCGTCTACGATGCCTGTAGGCTGAAGTTGCCCTTCAACGGGGCCTCCGGTAGGTACTTTTCGACTGCATGGTTTTAAGGAGTTCATCATGGCTGAAGTCGCAAAAAAAGGCTTGGAAGGCATTGTCGTTGCCGAAAGCAAAACCAGCCTCGTCAATGGTCAGGAAGGGAAACTGGTTTATCACGGTTACGACATCGAAACCCTCGCCGCCAACGCCCAGTTTGAAGAAGTCGCTTTCCTGCTGTGGAACGAACGCCTGCCGAACAAGCAGGAGTTGGAAGGTCTGCGGGCTTCTATCGCCCATGAAGCCGCGCTGCCCGCCGACGTTTTAGCGCAGATGCGGCAGTACCCCAAAGATGCCGACCCGATGGCGATGCTACGGACTGCGGTTTCCGCGCTGGCGATGTTCGATAAGGACAGCGAAGATCAGAGCGTGGAAGCCAACCGCCGCAAGGCCATCCGGTTGACCGGACAGATCACCACGATTTGCGCCGCGTGGAACCGCATCCGTAAGGGGCATGACCCCATCCCGCCGCGCAAGGATTTGACGCTGGCGCAGAACTTCGTTTATATGCTGAGTGGCAAGGCCAACAGCGAACCCGACCTGACCGCCAGTAACGCCATCAATGTGTATCTGGTGCTGCTGGCAGAACACGGCATGAACGCCAGCACCTTCGCCTCCCGCGTGACGGTTGCCACCGGCTCCGACATGCACAGCGGCGTGGTCAGCGGCATCGGCACGCTCAAGGGGCCATCGCACGGCGGCGCGAATGCCGAAGCCATGCGCATGTTCCTCGAAATCGATGAGCCGGAGAATGTCGCCAACTGGTTCAAGACGAACATCAAGGAAGGCGACCGCCGCATCATGGGCATCGGTCATCGCATCTACAAGGCGCTTGACCCGCGTGCCGCCATTCTGGAACAACATGCCGAGGCGCTTGCCAAGAGCAGCGGCAACCTGAAGTGGTTCCAGATTGCGAAGCAGCTGGCGGACGCTGCCCGCGCCGACTCGTACTTCATCGAGCGCAAGCTGTACCCGAACGTGGACTACTACAGCGCCATCGTGCTGTACACGCTTGATCTAGATGTGGATATGTTCGTGCCGCTGTTCGCTATGAGCCGCGTGGTGGGCTGGACGGCGCACATGATGGAACAGTTCGCCAACAACCGCCTGATTCGCCCGGACGTGAACTATGTCGGCCCGATGGGTCTGGCGTGGGTTCCGGTGGAACAGCGGTAAGCGGGTGCCCGCCCCCAAAAAGCGAAGCCCCGCCCTGCGCGGGGCTTTTTGTTAGGGGGATAACCCACTTTTCCAGCAGGTAATTCAGTCCTTTACAAACGAAAAAAACTGTGCGAGAATAATCCTTGATAGTGGGGTAGATTTTTTTGCGTCTCCAGTCAGCGTTTGTTGCCTCTTGGCACCCCGTCTGCTCGGTTGCCGCGTGAGCTTCCTCTATCGTCTGTCGTCCGTATTGTTTTTGTCAGGAGAGTCGTGTGAACAAGAAGTTGTACGTGGGCAACCTGCCTTACAGCGCCACCGAAGAGACGCTGGAGCAGCTTTTCTCGCAAGTCGGCGAGACCGCAGAAGTCACCATTATCAAGGATCGTGAAACCGGAAAGTCCAAGGGTTTCGGTTTCGTCGAAATGTCGACGGAAGAACTGGCACAAGAAGCCATTCGTCGCTTCAGCGGCTATCGTCTGGAGAATCGCCCCCTGACCGTGAATGAAGCGCGTCCGCGTGAAGATCGTTCGAGCGGCGGCGGCGGCGGCGGCGGGTACGGTGGTGGTGGTCGCGACCGTGATGGCGGTGGTTACGGCGGCGGCGGCGGTCGTGGTGGCCGTGGTGGCCGCGGCGATTATTAAGCCGAGCCGGGGATTTCCCCCAACAATCATATAAAACACGAAAACAGGGTGCAACCGCACCCTGTTTTTTTGCATATACTGATGAACAGTGTTAGCCGCCTGACGGCCAATGGAAGAAGCTGATGATAACCACTTCATCGCTTAACGCGATAATCGCGTTCTGCTCTTTGGGCGCAAAGACAACCAGCGACCCCGGCCCGCACTTTTCTTCTTCGTTTTTGCTGGTGCTTCTGAACAGCGCCTCGCCAGAAACCACCACATAGTAGTGCGGCTGGTAGGGCGCATGAAATTCATCCACTTCTTGATCTTTTTTCAGCGTGAGCCGTGCGATCTTGCCGATCTGGTCGCTCAACAACGGTTGCTTGCTGGGTGCGGCCTCGCTAAAAACGAGGTTATCCGTCATGTGGATGGTTTTCACGGTCTATCCTTTTAGCCGAAGCGCCCGGAGATGTAATCGGCAGTCTCCTCCTGCTGCGGCTGTTCAAATAACTGCTGGGTTTCGCCATATTCTACCAGCACACCCCAGCGATGTTCATGGGTATCGTCGCCCTCTTTGCGAATGCTGTAGAAAGCAGTGTAGTCCGAGACGCGGGTGGCTTGCTGCATATTGTGGGTGACGATCACAATGGTGTAGGTTGAAACCAGTTCGCGCATCAGTTCTTCGATGCGCTGCGTAGCAATCGGGTCGAGCGCCGAACACGGCTCATCCATCAGGATAATTTCCGGTTCCACCGCCAGCGTGCGGGCAATGCACAACCGCTGCTGCTGCCCGCCCGAAAGCGCCAGCCCGGATTTCTTCAGATCGGTTTTTACTTCGTCCCACAGGAACGACTGCTTCAGGCTCATCTCCACGATTTCATCCAGCACTTCGCGCTTGTTGACCCCCAGCAGGCGCGGGCCATAGGCTACGTTGTCGTAAATGCTTTTGGGGAACGGGTTCGGCTTCTGGAACACCATGCCGATTCGCCGCCGCACTTCCACCGCGTCCACATCTGCCCCGTACAGATTCTTGTCGTGGTACAGCACTTCGCCTTCCACCCGCGCACTCGGAATCAGGTCGTTCATGCGGTTGATCGAGCGCAGCACCGTACTTTTGCCACAACCCGAAGGGCCGATAAACGCGGTGATCTTGTGGGTATAGACCGGCAGACTGACATCTTTGACAGCCAAACGGCTGCCGTAATAGACATCCAAGTGCTTGATTTCAACGGCTTTGCTGTCACGATCGTTACTGAGGGTCATCCCTGTAGTCTCCTGCTGTAACGCTGGCGAACCACGATGGCAATCGCGTTCAGCGCCAGCAGCATGATAAGCAATATGATAATGGCCGCCGAGGACAGATTGCGGAACTGGTCACTGGGCAGCGCCGCCCAGTTGAAAATCTGAATGGGCAGCGTGGTGAAGGCCGAGAAGGGGCCACTGGGGTCTTGCGACAGGAACACCGCCGCACCGACCACGATCAACGGCGCGGTTTCGCCCACCGCCCGCGACAGCGACAGAATGATACCCGTCAGGATGCCCGGTAGCGCCGCCGGAATCACCTGCTGCGATACCGTTTGCCATTTGGTCGCGCCGAGGCCGTAGCTGGCCTCGCGGATAGACTTAGGGACGGCGCGAATGGCTTCCTGCGCGTTAATGATGATGACGGGCAGGATGACCAGCGCCAGTGTGAGTGAGGCGGTGAGGATGGTGCGTCCGGTGGCTTCTTCGCCAGTGAATACCTGCCCGCTGGTGAAGAACCCCAGCGCACGGGCGAAAATCGCCAGCCCTAGCAACCCGTAAATGATCGAAGGCACACCCGCCAGATTGCGAATGTTGATCTCGATCACCGTGTTAAAGCGTTGAATCCACTTGCTGCGATAGTTAGAATCTCTGGCATATTCTTCGAGGTAGATGGCCGCGCCAATGCCTAGCGGGGCCGCAATCCCCATCGTCAGCGTGAGTACCCATATCGAACCGACTAATGCACCGCGCACGCCGGCATCGGTGGCGGTGGCAGACATGGACTTTTCTAGCAGGTCAATATTCAGCCACGAGCGCCATTCAATCGTGGCGTTCTGCCACTGGTCTTTGGCTTCCTTCTGCTGATCCGCCGAGAGCGTGGGGGACAGCCCCACCCCCGCGATTCGATCCTGCACCGTTTGTTCAACCGCCCCGCGATTAAACACGCTGTCAATGAAGTTCCAGCTTTGCAGGACTTCCTGTTTGACGATTTGCTCCAGCACGATAGCTTCAAGCTGTGTGCTGGTGAGGTTGGCCGCCAGCAGGGCGCTCAAATCGTCCGGCGTAAGTTCGGTGAAGCCCTTCGTGGTCAGGTCAGCCGGAACCACTTTTAGCGTGGGAATTTGCGTAATCGCACCACCGGAGAGCAAGGCGCGATCCACATCTTTCCCGATGACCGTATTCAGCAAGAGCGCCTGCATCTTGCCTTTGGTCAAATTGTCTTTCAGCACGTTTGCCAGATCGGGGGCGCTGGCCGCCACCACCGGGTTGCCGTTCACCAGTGTGTTCGGATCAGCCAGCTGGTAGACCGCCACAAGGCCGAACACCTGATTGAGAATGCTCATCAGCAGGATCGCCAGCATGACGATGCCTGCCGATGTCGCGGCAAGGAAGAACATCTGCCAGCGAGCCGAACGGGAATTGCGTACTGCAAGCTGCTTTTTAAACGCCGAATCATCCGGCATGTGGGTGGTCATGATGCCCGCTATTCGTAACTCTCGCGGAACCGGTTGGTGACATACTGGCTAATCAGGTTCAGCACAATCGTGACGAGGAACAGCGTCAGGCCGATGGCGAACAGGCTGTTGTAGTCAATCGAGTTGTAGCTGATTTCACCGCCGCTGATGCGAACGATGTGGCCGGTCATAGTTTCGGCGGCTGCAAACGGGTTAAACGTGAGGTTCGGCCCCGAACCGGCTGCCAGCGCCACGATCATCGTTTCACCCACCGCACGCGACACGCCGAGGATGAAGGCCGCGAGGATGCCAGAGAGTGCCGCCGGAACGACGACTTTCAACGTGGTTTCGAGGCGCGTCCCGCCCAGTCCGTAGCTGGCTTCGCGCAACGAGCGCGGCACGGCGCTGAGCGCGTCTTCGCTCATCGAGGCGATGGTGGGGACGATCATGAAGCCCATGACCAGACCCGCCGAGGCCATATTCTGAAACTGCACCGTGTCCTGTCCTAGCATATTGCGCAGGAAGGGCGATACGGTGAGGATGGCGAAAAAGCCGTAGACCACCGTCGGCACGCCCGCCAGCATTTCCAGCGTGGGCTTAAGGATGGCACGGGCTTTCGGCTTGGCATATTCGCTCAAATAGATGGCCGCGCCCAACCCCAGCGGAACCGCAACCAGCATGGCGATCAGGCTGGTCATGAGGGTGGCTGTCACCAGCGGCATAATGCCGAAGCGCCCGATCACGGGTTGCCAGACGGTATCGGTCAAAAACTCGACCAGATCAAGCTCCCCGCTGCCGAAGAACAGCAGCGATTCCTTCAGCAGCACCAGCACGATACCGACGGTGGTGATGATGGAAATAGCGCCGCAGATGAGCAGAATGGTGTGGATGAATTCTTCGCCGGGGCGAATGCGCCGACTGAGGTTAATCGTTCCGCCGTCACTGTAAGCGGCTTTTTGGGGGATCGCACGGGTCAACAGGGCGGTTTTGCGATTGAGTTCCAATTTAGCTTCCATATTCGGGGATGGCATTCCTTTTGCTGTTGGACAGTGGAGTATTGCCTTAGAACTACTGAAATTGTATCAGCATACAGATGCGAAAAGAATGAAAATGAAGGAAGGTTTACAGAGGTTTAACACGGCTTAACATAAAAACAGGCGTTTTGTGAACCTTCGGGGAGTCCGGCGACGCGCAGAGCGTTGTGCAAAAACGGGGGCATGAACACCTCATGCCCCCGTGCGAAACACCGCGATACAGCATGCGCTTACGGACAGAGCGCCTTATTCAGGAAGTAGAACGCTTCTTTGAAGTTGTCGTTCTTGTTCATTTCCACGATGGTGTTATTGGGGTCAATCACCATGAACAGGCGGTGATCTTCGTTGTAGAAGGTCGAAATCGTCAGGGTGATCGGGCCAACGTTCACCGTTGTACCGGGGTTGATGGGCGGGATCGCGCCAATCTGGGTGGTCTGGAAAGCGCCATCGGCCCGGCGGAAGTCGGTCACGCTCAGGATGGTGCCGGGGCTGGCAATCGTGCCGAAGTTGGCGACATCCATAAACACGTTGAACGGCTGGTTGCAGTTGGGCGAACCGGGCGCGAAGCTGAAGTTGCCTGCGACCAGATTGATCGCCGAGGCGGGCGTGGCTGTGACCGGAATCGGGGTGGCGGTGGGCAGCGGCGGCGGGTTCACACGCGGCACATTGGCGAAGTTGCCGCTGGCCTGCACCACACTGGGCGCAACCCAGCCCTGCGTGCCGTTCGGCAACCGGATGAGATACCAACCGCTGCCCATCGAGCTTAGCCCTAACACCGGCGCGGTGGTGCCGTTCAGCAGGCTACCCACCACATCGTAGCTGGTGCTGTCGCCCTTACGCACATTCGCGTCGCGGACAGAAGTCACCATCGGGTCGTTGCTGAACGCGGTGGGCGTGGGCATGAGCGTGGCGATGGGCATGGCGAGCGTGGGCTGAAGGTTATTATTGGGCTGCTGCGCGAACGGCGGCGGGTTATTTTCCACGCGCACCGGCCCGGTGGCGGCGAAAACCATCTGCCCGCCCTGCACAGCGATTGTCAGCCGCAGATCATACACCCCGTCCGAGGTGGTGCGCGTATTCCACACCCCCAGTACATTCTGAAGGATGGGCGTGCTGCTGGGCATGGTGATGGGCAGCCACACTTCCTGCGCGGGAACGCTCAGGTCAGCATTCCGCTGGCGGAATTCCAGATAA
The DNA here is from genome assembly GCA_903864435.1 of uncultured Chloroflexota bacterium. Taxonomy (GTDB): domain Bacteria; phylum Chloroflexota; class Anaerolineae; order Aggregatilineales; family Phototrophicaceae; genus CFX2. The sequence continues at coordinate 13,687 of CAIPFY010000356.1, forward strand.
TAGGCGGTCATGTTCGGGACATTGGCAGTCCCCCGAACCGAGAAATCGCCAGAGATGATATACACCGGCGGCGGCCATGTGATCTGCGCGTTCGGGTTGACCGGCGTGGCGGTGGGCGATTGCGCGGCGGCGGTGAACACCCCCGTTACCAGTAGCAGCAAAAGCACGATCAAACTAACCCGTTTCATCATCCGTTCTCCTCTTGAATGAAATCAACTTTGAGATGCACTATTCTGACCTATGTTTTAGACTACATCCAATTTCGCCATTTATGGCAGGTGAACATGATAAACATTTCTAAAGGGCATGGCTGTAGTATTTTTAGCATACGCCATTCGCGGCGGGCGTGGTTGGCGCTTGACCTGCGGACAGCCACCGGATGCTATGCCGAATAGGATACCGAATGGAGAAATTACTCCCGCAGCAGCAGGCGGCGGGTGGCGGTGAACGCGCCCCATGTGATGAGCAGCGGCAGCGCCAGCGGCAGCACGACATCCGCCACCAGTTGCAGCGGCGTGGACAGGGGCAAGTGTTGCGCGAGGTTGAGCAGCAAGAAGTAGAACGCCATCACCGCCAGCGTACTCAGCATGGCCTGTGACCGTCCGCGCAGCGCCGCGCCCATCAGCGCCCCCACCATGCACACCATCAACGGCTCCAGCACCAAGCGCAGGATGGACACCGCCAGCCCCAGAATCATCGCCCCGCGTGAGAGCAGCGGTTCGCTCGCCAGCGGCCAGCGGGAGGCCACCTGCGAAATCAGCAGCGGCAGGCTCATCAACGCGGCAGCGGTCAGCAGCAGGCTCAAATCTTCCACCTGTCGCCACAGCGCCGAGGCCACTTTGCTGCCGATGATCTCGTTCATCGGGTAGGGGGTGGCACGCAACAGCGTCAGGGTGCCATTTTCGTATTCGCTGCTCACTGCGCGGGAGGCGCTAACCGCCAGCAGCACGAGTATTTGCGCGTACATCACCAGCGCCACCGGAAACAACAGGATGGCGGCAGTGATGGCCGGCAGCGTGAAATCAATCAGGAAGGGGAACGGCAGGCTGAGAAAGATATAGACGGCCTGCACCAGAAAGGCTTTTTTCAGGAAGGTCGTTTCCGGCAGGATGGTGCGCCAGTACGAACCCAGTTCGCGCCGGATGATCGGGTTGGAGCGCCGCGCCCATACCGGCAAGTGGCGATCCGAATCCTCGCCGCTGCGTTCGATAAACCGCGCCAATCGCAAATCGCCGGAAATATGTTCCACGTTTGGCCTGTGCCTTCATCCTGTTCTGTGAGAATCTACCCGTTGCGCCCGCCGAAGGTTCATCCCCGCGCAATCGTCACCGTCACCTCGCTGGTGGCCTGATTGCCCACCGCGTCGAAGGCCACCGCCGTGAACGTCTCGGTTCCGGTCTGCGTGATCGCCCAATCCAGCGTGTAGGGCGCTTGTGTCACCGTCGCAAGGAACGTCCCGTTGTGGTAGAAGTCCACTTTTGCCAGCGCGTAATCGTCGCGGGCATCCGCCGTCAGCATCAGGTTTTGCGCCGCCGGCCACAGGATCGGCTGTCCGTCTCCGGCGCTGAGGGTGAGCGTGGGCGCGGTGTTATCCACGATGACCTGCACGCTGGCGCGTTCCAGCGCGTTATCCTGTCGGGCGACGGTCAGCAGCAGGTTGTACAGGCCGTTCAAGCCGGTCGTGTCCCACTGACCGATGGTTGCGCCCCGGTTGAAAGCGGTCTGTTGTTCGCCAATCTGAATCCACTCGGACGGGTTCTGCCCCTGCCCGTAGGCCAGTTGGAAGTATTGCAGGTTGGTGATGTCCATCGTGCCGCGCACATCCACCACACCGCCCACGTAGGCGTAGGATTGCGGCTGAAGGATTTGCACCGAGCTGAACAATTCGGGGCGGCTGATGGTGTCGTACTGGGTGGGCGGCAGCGGCAGGTTGTTGGCCTTCCACCAGTCCTCGGCCTCGGTGGGTGGGATGAAATACACCTGCGTGCGCCGCAGTTCGCCCGGTGTGGTCGCCGTCGCTAACTGTCCGGTCTGGCTGTTCAAATCCACCTGCTGCCAGTAGGTATCCGGCTGCGACGGCTGGAAGCCGGGGACGGCGAGAAACCATTCGCTGCGCACCGGACACACGCCGTTGGGCAGCAGGCCGGAACGTTCGCACACGCTCATCTGCACCACCCCATCGGGGCGCGTCCAATCGGCAACCGGCAGGCCGTTGTGGGCGTAGGTGGTCAGCAGGGGCCAGATAGCCGCCGCGCCGTCCGTCCCCTGCGAGTCCAGCGGCATCGCCGCGCCGTCGCCGCGCCCCAGATGCACTGCGATCACGCGCTGCGGGGTGTAGCCCACCGTCCAGCTATCGGCGGCGCTGCCCGTCAGCCCGTTCACGACGGCGGCGCGGCGGTTGAGTTCCAGCGCCGCGCTTTCGCCCAGCAAATCGCGGCGGCGGGCGCTGTCCGCCAGAATATCGTTGACGAGATAGCCCAGTTCATGCTGGAACACGCTGACCTGATTTTGCGCCACGGTCGCCGCGTTATATTCCCAGATCACCGCGCCGTCGCCATCTTCGATGCGTAGTACCGCCACCGGGTTGCGCTGGCGGAAGCCTTGCCCAACGGGTTCGGTGGGGATGCCGCGCATATCGCCCTGCGCCGCGAACACGCCGTAGGCGTAGGCCACATCCAGCACCGACACCGCGCCACCGCGTTCCAGCAGCGACAGATCATAGCGCCCGTCCTCGCCCAGACTGTTCAGGCCGATGCGATGCGCGATCCGTAGCAGATTGTCCATGCCCTGACTGTAGGCCACTTGCACAGCGGGCGGCAGCAACCCCGCCGCCATCGCATCGCGCAGGTTCAGCGGCCCGCGATAGCGCCCGTCGGCGTTGGCGGGGGCGTAAATCAGCCCTTCGGCAGCGCCGGGAAAGCGCGAGGGAATATCCAGCACCATCCGCGCCGGATTATAGGCCGCGTTGATGAAGCCGATGAAATAGGCGAAAGGCCGCAGCACCGGCCCCGGTTGGGCGTTCAGCGCCGCCGCCGCGCCCACCATGCTCAGGATTTCGCCCGTTCCGGCATCCAGAATGACCAGCGCGTTCTGGTCGGGGGGATTGCCGGCCAGCGGGGTCACGGGGGGCAGACCGTCCGCGAGACAGGCGTTGCCCATGCGCGTATCCGGCGAGGTGGCCTTGCCGTTCAGCCGCGCCACCTGCGTCCGCAAAGCACACTCGGACTGGTCGTACAAATCCAGATCAAGCGTGGTGAGTATCCGCAAGCCGCCGCGTGAAACCAGCCGCGCCCCGTCGCGCCCCTGTGCGTCCAGAATGTCCTGCGCCTGCCGACGGGCATAGGCCACGAACTCCGGCGCGATTTGCTGCGGCTGGTTCGTGGCGAGAAGAATCGGCGTGACCGTAGCCGCCGCCGCTTCAAACTGGTCGCCGGTGATGCTGCCATCGGCACGCAGCGCCCGCAGCAGATCGCGCTGCCGTCCCCGCGCTGCGGTTTCGTTGTCGAAGGGGTTGTACTGCGTTGCCATCGGGATGGCCGCCAGCAGCGCGGCTTCGTCCAGCGTCAGATCGGCGGCGGGTTTGCCTAGATAGATCTGTGCGGCGGCCTCGATGCCATAGGCTTGATTGCCGTAATCGTTGGTGTTCAGATGCCATTCCAGCAGGTCTTCGGGGGTGTAGCGCCGTTCCAAATCCGCCACCAGCGCGATTTCGCGGCCTATATTGTCGCTGGTCGGCACTTCCGGCAGCGGCGCAATCACATTCCGCACCAGCCGTCCGGTCAGGGTGCGATCCTGTGTCAGTGGGCCGAACAGCATATTCTGCCAGAGCAGGCTGAAGGTGTTCAGCGGGTTGAATCGGGCTTCGTTCAGGAAATGCGGGTCTTCAGCCAGCAGCGTGGCTTGCAGCGCATAAGCGGGTAGATCGTTCAGCGTTGCCCATGCGCGTGCCTGCCCACTCTGGTCTTGCAGCAGCAGCGTTTGCCCGCTGCGGTCATACAGTTCGGTCACGCCAGCCGCCGGGGTGCGCGTCAGGCTGTCCTGTGGGGTGGGAACGTTGCGGGTGGCGTTGAGATAGACCAGCGCCGCGCCGCCCACCGTCACGCCAACGGGGATGACCACCCCCACCAGCAGCAAAAAGCCAATGAAGCCCCACCACAGACGGCTTCGCGTTTGGGCGGCACTGTGCCGCGCTTTACGCGCCCGTCGCCGCCGGATGATGTGTGCTGATGAGGTCAAACGCCCATTCCTCCGTGAAACCCGCGCCCCCGTTTCGTCCGGGGTGAGGTTTACCTATTCTAACCCCAACTTGCGCCATCTCCGAATAGGGGGGCATTCGGAAATGGGGGCAATGACCCTCACCCTTTATCCCTCTCCCTCATAGCGAGGGACTTAAGAATCATGTAATCCTCTTGCTCCCTTCGCTCTGAGGGAGAAGGGGTGGGGGATGAGGGTGATGGCGCGGCGGTTTTAGGCCGGGACGGGGATTTCTGGCAGCGGTGGCGACATACCCACCCATCCGAATGCGTTCTGTATCGCTAGACTGACGCGGGTTTGGTGGGCGGTTGCTGCGCATCGTGGGTGCGCATAATTTCTTCGGGAGACATGCCCAACACTTCGCTGTCGTACAG
>CAIPFY010000357.1 GCA_903864435.1 uncultured Chloroflexota bacterium
AATCGGCTCTACGAAATACACATCGTTTTGCCCTTCCGCGATGAACCCGTGCAGCGCCCCGATGCCGTAGATAATCTCGAACCACGCGATATTCTCGTTACACACCGGCCCGCTTAACACCTGAAAGGTTTGCCCCGGCGCCACTTGCCCGATGCGCGTTGCATCGGTGACACTGATTCGCTCAAGGTTGTTAAATAGTGTTTGTTCTGTTCTTAACGCCGATACACTACCCTCATCTCATCGTCCACAACAAAATGGAGGAAACAATAATGCGCGGATATTTCGGAATCGTGCGAGCAGGATTATTGTTCATATCGGGCTTGCTGCTGCTCACGACGCGGATCGCAAGCGTGCAAGCTGCCCCATCAGACTCGGTCGAAATTCGCTTCATGACTTTTAATATCTGGGTGAGTGGCGAACTGGTTGATTTTGGCAAGGTGGCGGAAGCCATCCAGTCCGCCCACGCCGATATTGTGGGTGTGCAGGAACCGGGCGGCAATCTGCGTCGGTTGGCAGACCTGCTCGGCTGGCCGTATGTCAGCGAACACATGCACATCATCTCGCGCTATCCGCTTATTGATCCTCCAGAAGGATTGGGCATCTATCTCTATGCCCAGATTCGCCCCGGTCAGGTCATCGCGCTGTCGAATGTGCATCTGCCTTCCGACCCCTACGGCCCGTATCTGGTGCGCGATGGCGAACCGCTGGAGATCGTGTTGCAAAATGAAGCGGATACACGCTTGCCCATGCTCCAGCGTTTTCTGAATACACTCCAACCGCTGGTGGAATCCGGCATTCCGGTGCTGTGGTCGGGCGACTTTAACAGCCCGTCACACCGCGATTGGATCGCAGCTATGACCCCCATCACCCCGCATATCCTGTATCCGGTGGAATGGCCGGTTACAAAAGCTATCGAAGAAGCCGGGTTTGTAGATACATTCCGCGCTGCCCACCCCGACCCTACCACTGTGGTTGGTATGACGTGGACACCGGGCTATCCAGTACCGCGTTTGCGCCCGAATGAAGTAGTGGATCGCATTGACTATGTGTTCGCCGGAGGCGCGGTAGACGTGCTGGACAGCCAAATTGTCGGTGAGGCCGGCGGAACGGATGTCGAAATCGGCATCACGCCGTATCCATCGGATCATCGCGGCGTGGTCAGCACGGTGCGTATCACCCCCGCCGAACCGCCCCTGTTCGTTGCGGTTGAGCCGCGTGCGGTGCGCGTGGGCGATGCGCTGCTGGTGCATTATCACGCCCCGGTTGGGGAGGCCGAAGATCGGCTGGTCATCGTCCCGAAAGAGGGCACACCTGCTGACGCGCTCATGTCACTCCCGCCGATGGAGGCCGATTTCTTCGGCAGCGTGACCTTTGGGACAGCGACACTCTCCCCCGGCGAGTATGCCGCGCTGCTGGTTGACGGCAGCGGTGCCGAACGGTCACGCTGCCCATTCTGGGTGCTGGCACGGGACGCGGTACCCAGCATCCATACCACGCAACTCGTCATTCGCGCTGGCGACATGCTCAACGTTGAATGGCAAAACGCGCCCACGAATCGCTACGATTGGGTGGGAATTTATGTAGCAGGCGAGAGTGATCTGTATAACTACTGGGGATTCGGCTACACCAACGCGGCATCATCGGGGGCGCTCGTATTCGACACCGCCGCGCTGGAACTGCCCGCTGGCGATTATGAAGTGCGGCTGATGCGCGACGATTGGTATGTAGTGTTGGCGGCAGCGCCCTTCCACGTAGAATAGGCCAGCGTTTATCCACGTCCACCCGCAGCCAATTAGGTTAGCGGGTGGACTATGTAGAAAATGTCTGTGTCGTACCGCACGCTTTCAGTGAAGGAACGGCTCAATAGCCAGCGGGCGGCTGTGGCAAAAT
>CAIPFY010000358.1 GCA_903864435.1 uncultured Chloroflexota bacterium
TCCATCGCGGCGTAAGCCAGCAGTTGCCCGGCAAACATCACACCCTGACCGCCAAAGCCGGAAATGAGTAGTGCGACCTGCATGATTGACCTCCCTGTGTGGGGTGCTTAAAGCGCCGCCACTTCCGGCACAACTTTGTAATCCCCTACCGGGTAATAGGGCAGCATATTGGTTTCGAGCCATTCCAGCGCCTTGTCCGGCGCAATTCCCCAGTTGGTCGGGCAAGTGGAGAGCAATTCGACCATGCCGAAGCCTAACCCGGCCTGCTGTACTTTGAGCGCGGTTAGAATGGCTTTTTTCGCTTTACGAATGCTGGCGGGATCGTGCAGCGAACGGCGCACGATGTAGGCCGTGCCATCTAACGAGGACAGTAGCTCGCTCATGCGGATGGGATAGCCGGTGCTGCTCACGCTGCGCCCCTGCGCCGAGGAGGTGGTCTTTTGCCCCACTAGCGTGGTGGGAGCCATCTGCCCGCCGGTCATGCCGTAGACGGCGTTGTTGACGAAAATGGTGGTGATGTGTTCGCCACGCGCTGCGGCGTGCAGAATTTCGCCCGCGCCGATGGACACCAGATCGCCATCGCCCTGATAGGTGATGACCATGCGATCTGGCAGCACGCGCTTGAGGCCGGTAGCCATTGCCGGGGCGCGGCCATGCGCAGCGACACAGGCATCCACGTTGAAGTAGTCGTAGACGAAGACCGAACAGCCCACCGGAGCGACCAGCACGGTCTGGGTGCGAATGCCGAGTTCGTCAATCGCTTCAGCCAGCAGGCGGTGTGCAATACCGTGCGTACAGCCGGGGCAGTAGTGGGTATGATGGTCGGTCAGGCATTCGGGGCGCTGGTAGACTGTTTGCATGATAGGCTGCGCGACGACCTGTAACATAATGTTCACTCCTCGCTTAGGCGTGGTGAGCCGCGTGGTTGTAGTGGGTTTCGATGGCCTTTAGCACTTCTTCGGATGAGGGGACGATGCCGCCCATGCGTCCGTAGAATTGCACCGGAATTTGGCCGCCTGTGGCGAGGCGCACATCTTCGAGCATTTGCCCCGCGTTCATCTCCACCACCAGACACATTTCGACGCGATCGGCCAGTTCCGACAGGCGTTCTTCCGGGAACGGCCAGAGCGTTTGCGGGCGCATCAGCCCGACTTTCAGACCGTTGGCACGGGCGGCTTCGAGGGCGCTATAGGCCACGCGCCCTGCCGAGCCATACGCGATGACCAGCAGTTGGGCATCGTCGGTGTTGTATTCTTGCCAGCGCGGTTCGGTTTTCTTGATCTTGCGTAGCCGTTTCTGGATGGCGATATTGTGCGCTTCTTCGGCTTCGCCACTCATGAATAGCGACGAGATGACGTTGCGCGGACGGTCTTGTGCGCCCCGCAGCGCCCATTCGGGCGGCGTCTTTCGTGGTTCGGTCATGGGGGGGAGTTCGGCTGGTTCCATCATCTGCCCGATTTGTCCATCAGCAGCGAGGATGACCAAATGGCGGTATTGATCGGCTAGGTCGAAGGCGAGGGTGGTGAAGTCAATCGCCTCCTGCACCGAGGCGGGGGCGAGGACGATGGGGTGATAATCGCCGTGTCCGGCGGAGCGTGTGATCTGAAAATAGTCCCCTTGAGACGGTAGGATGTTCCCCAAGCCCGGCCCGCCGCGCATCATATCTACTACTACGCAGGGCAAGTTTGCGCCAGCGATGTACGACAAGCCTTCTTGCATGAGGCTGATGCCGGGACTGGAGGAGGAGGTCATCACCCGCACGCCGGTGCAGGCCGCGCCGTAGACCATGTTGATGGCGGCAACTTCGCTTTCCGCTTGGAGAAAGACGCGATTTAACTCGTTCATCCTGACCGACAGGTATTCGAGCAATTCCGTTTGTGGGGTGATAGGGTAGCCAAAGTAGGCTTCGAGGCCGGCACGGACGGCGGCCTCGGCTATGGCGATGTTCCCCTTGAGCAGTTCGCGGGTCATCGCACCGCCTCCTGAGTTCCATTGTGAGCCTGTTTGGGGACTGTTTCGCGGTAGACGGTGATGCAAATATCGGGGCAGATGACGGCACAGATGGCACAACCGGTACAGAGTTGTTCGGGGTCAATCAGGGCGGCAGGATGATAGCCTTTGGCGTTCAGGCAATCGGATGCCATGTGGATTACCTGCTGCGGGCAGACCGTCGAACAAAGCTGGCAACCTTTGCAGCGTTCCGCGTCTATGGAGATCATCCCGCGTGTCATCATGCTGCTCCTGCAAACTATTTTTATCTATACCCTAGCGTTAAGACAGGGTTTTTGAACAGTACAAAACTTCCTCTCTGTCTATACTGATTGTCATGTTGTAGACACGGTATACTGGAACAGGAATGCGATAGGCGAACAGGTATGGCGAAAAATGGAAGAATTCATTTTCGGGACGCTGGCAACTGACCAGTTGAAGTTGATGCATCACCGGGCGGCGCGGCGCGGTTTACAACATGCACGGGATGTGGAGCCGCGCAATCCACTCCCCGGACAGCCGATTACGCTGACGGTATGGGCGGGCGTGAACCTGACGGCGGACGCGGTGGCTTGCTATTACACCACCGATGGGACGCAGCCGGCGGGCAGCCGGGGCGTGGCGGCGCAGGGACAGGTGGCACGGTTTGAGCCGGCTGGTGTGGAATGGGATACGGCGGCATGGGGCTACCGGCAGCGGTGGACGGTGACGCTGCCCGCACAGGCGGAAGGCGCGATCGCGCGCTACTGCATCAGCGCATGGAGCGCGGGCGGGGATGAAGTGTATGCCGATTGGCCGCAGGTACGGGCGGCCTCCGAAGAAGCGGCGGCGGCTTATTTCAATGGCAAACCTGTGCCGGATGATTTGCAGGTGGGCGATCCGTCGCGGCCTCATGTGTTCACGCTGTCGGTAGACCGCCTGACCCCGCCGACGTGGGCGCGGGATGCCGTGATCTATCATGTGTTCGTGGATCGGTTCTTTCCCGGCGGTGGACGCGATTGGACGCAGACGGATGATTTGAACGGGTTTTGCGGTGGGACGCTGTGGGGGGTGGCGGAGAAGCTGGACTACATCGTTGATCTGGGGGCAACCTGCATTTGGCTGAGTCCGGTGTTTTGCAGCGAAACACATCACGGCTACGATGTGGTTGATTACGGGCATGTCGAACCCCGATTGGGCGGGGACGCGGCGCTGAAAGCGTTGGTGCAGGCGGCTCATAAGCGCGGCCTGCGGGTCATCCTCGATATTGCGCTCAATCATCTATCGCATCACCATCCGTACTTTGTGGATGCCCATAGTAACCCGGATAGCCCGTACCGCAACTGGTTCATATTTGACGATTCGGAACTGGGCTACCGCAGCTTTTTCGGCGTAGAGTCCATGCCCAAGCTGAATGTGACCACGCCAGCAGCGCGACAATGGCTGATTGATGTGGGGCGCTACTGGCTGCGGGAGTACGATGTGGATGGCTACCGTCTGGATGTGGCGGACGGGCCGGGGCCGGACTTCTGGACGGATTTTTACCGCGCTTGCAAGCAGGAGAAGCCGGACAGTTTGTGCTTTGGCGAGGTGGTGGATGCGCCAGATATTCAGCGCGAGTATGTGGGACGGCTGGATGGGCTGCTTGATTTTCATCTGTGCTACAGCTTGCGGCGGGCATTCGCGCAGGAGCGTATCACCGCAGACGAGTTGGCGCGGTTTATTGAGCGCCATACGGCCTATTTCCCACCGGATTTCCTGCTGTTGAGCTTCGTGGACAATCACGATATGGATCGGTTCACGTTCACTGCGAAGGGGCAGGCGGAGGTGCTGCGGCAGGCGGCGACGATTCAGTTCAGCCTGCCGAACGTCCCCGTCATCTACTACGGGACGGAGATCGGGCTGACGCAGGCGGTGAGCGCGGCGGAAGGCTTCGGATTACATGTTAATCGCGTGCTGATGCGCTGGGATGCGGTGGATGGCTCGGAGATGTTGACGTTTTACAAAGCGTTGATTCGGGCGCGGCGCGGCAGCTAACAGGACATCGGAATAAGTAGGAATACAAAGGGACTGGCATATTGACCAGTCCCTTTTGTTTGGTGAGAGGTGTGCCGGACTAGCCTATTTCGGACAGCTTGACAGGACGGCCTTCCAGATACGACTTCTTGGCAGCCAACCCCATGACGACGGGCGCACGACCATCGGCACCGGTCACGGTGAGGGGCTTGTCGTTCACCACCGACTCCACGAAGTCACGCAGTTCGGACTCGTAGGAGTAGGTGTAGCGTTCCATGAAGAAGTTCAGCGGCAGATCGCGGCGGACGTTCTGCGCGGTGCTGATGGTGGCGGCGTTCGGGTACAGGTTGTCAGTCATGATTGCGCCGCCGCTACCGAAGGCTTCCACGCGCTGATCGTAGCCGTAGACCGCCTTACGGCTGTTGTCAATGCTGACGGTGACTCCGTTGGCGAACTTCATTACGATGAAAGCGGTATCCACATCACCGGCTTCACCGATGGCGGGGTCAACCTTGACACCGGCGACGGTGTAGACTTCCACCGCGTCGCTGCCCGTGAGGAAACGCGCCATGTCGAAGTCATGAATGGTCATGTCGAGGAAGATGCCGCCGGACACCTTGATATAGCTGACGGGGGGCGGACCGGGGTCACGGCTGATGATGTGTAACATGTGCAGTTCGCCGATTTCCTGCGAGACGATGGCCTGCCGCACGCGGGCATAGTTGGGGTCGAAACGGCGGTTGAAGCCGATTTGCAGCTTCACGCCCGCTTTACGCACGCTCTCTAGCGCCTCGTCAATGCGGTTCAGGTCAAAATCAATCGGCTTTTCGCAGAAAATGTGCTTGCCGGCTGCCGCTGCTTCACGGATGATCTGCGAGTGGGTGTTGGTGGCGGAGCAAATGGCGACGGCTTGTACCGCAGGGTCGGCCAGCAGTTCGCGGTAGTCGGCACTAACTTTGGGGATGTGTAGTTTGGCGGCCACATCCTGCGCGGCGGTAGCCACCACGTCCGCGATGCCGATGACTTCCGCGCCGGGGATGCGGGTGACAAGGTTTTCCGCGTGTACTTTGCCGATACGTCCCGCGCCAATCACTGCAAATTTCAATGTCATGTTTGCGACCTTTCCTCAGTTAGTAGTAACGTTGTTTGTTTCTAGCTTCATCATACTTGCGGCGGGCATCTTGTACAGACGGGTTTTCCGAGACTTCGGCAACCGCCACATCCCACCATGATTCGTAGCCGCCCACGCGCTGACTGCGGTCAGTTTCGATGAAGATGCACACGGTTTCGGATGAAGCCTGCGCCTGCTGGAGCGCGGTTGCCAGTTCGTCTTTGTTGGCGGCGCGGATGAGCTTTGCGCCCAGACTGGCGGCGTTCGCGCCCAAGTCCAGCGGCAACGTTTCGCCATCCAACTGACCGGAGTCGGTGCGGAAGCGGTATTTGGTGCCGAAGCCGTCGCTGCCAACCGATTTCGATAGGCCGCCGATGCTGGCGTAGCCGTGATTATCCAGAATGATAATCACCAGCTTCACGCCTTCCTGTACGGCGGTCACGATTTCGGAGGACATCATCAGGTAGGAAGCGTCTCCCACCATGACATAGACTTCGCGGGCAGGGTCGGCCATTTTTGCGCCTAGCCCACCAGCAATCTCATAGCCCATTGTGGAGTAGCCGTATTCCAGATGGTAGCCGCCGGGGCTGCGGGTGCGCCACAGTTTATGCAAGTCACCGGGGAGGCTGCCCGCCGCGCACAGCACAATGTCGTTGGGGCGCGAGAGGGTGTTGACCGCGCCGATGACCACGCCCTGACTCATGAGGGGGCCGTGTTCCAGATCATAGATGCGCTGCACTTCGGCATCCCAGTCGGCATTGAAGGCGGCGGCACGGGTGCGGTATTCGCTGGCGACTTCGTAGCCTGCAATGAGCGTGCTGAGTTCATCTAGAATGGCACGGGCGTCGCCCACCAGCGGCAGCGCGTGATGTTTGTAGGCATCGAACTCCGCCACGTTGATGTTGATGAACTTGAGGTTAGGATTCTGGAAGGCAGTTTTGGAGGCGGTGGTGAAATCGCTGTAGCGCGTTCCAATGCCGATAATCAGGTCGGCTTCACGGGCGATGATATTGGCTCCGGCTGTGCCTGTCGCGCCGATTGCGCCCAGATTCAGCGGGTGGTTATAGGGCAGCGAACCTTTGCCGGCCATCGTTTCGCCCATCGGAATGCCTGTGCGTTCCACGAAAGCGGCGAGCGCGGCGGTGGCTTCGCTGTACAGCACGCCACCCCCCGCCACGATGATCGGGCGACGACTGGCGCGTATCCACTCGGCGGCGCGGTTCAGGCTGTCCACATCCGGGCGCGGGCGCGGGATGTGCCAGATGCGCGGTTCGAGGAAATCATCGGGATAGTCGAAGGCCATTGCCTGTACATCCTGTGGCAGCGACAGAGTGACCGCGCCGGTTTCGGCGGGGGATGTGAGGACGCGCATCACTTCCGGCAAGGCGGTGATGATCTGTTCGGGGCGGTTGATGCGATCCCAGTAGCGTGATACCGGCTTGAAGCAGTCGTTTACCGAAATATCCTGCGAATGCTCGGATTCAAGCTGTTGCAGCACAGGTGCTTGTAGGCGCTGGGCGAAAATGTCGCCGGGGAGCAGCAGCACGGGCAAGCGGTTGATGGTGGCGGCAGCTGCGCCAGTGAGCATGTTGGTCGCGCCGGGGCCAATCGAGGAGGTGCAGGCGAAGGCTTGCAGGCGGTTCTTGACTTTGGCGAAGGCGGCGGCGCTGTGTACCATCGCCTGTTCGTTGCGAACCTGATAGTAGCGGAAACGATCCGCATACTGCTGTAGCGCCTGCCCGATGCCCGCCACGTTGCCATGACCGAAGATGCCCCAGCAGCCTGCGAAGAACGGTTGCTGATGACCGTCACGCTCGACCTGCTGGTTGGAGAGGTAGTGAATGATGGCCTGCGCCATCGTCAAACGGGTTGTTTTCATGAGGATTCCTTCGCGTATGCTCGTAAAGCGTGCTGAACGGATGCGGGTGCAGCTATTTGACGATGGGCAGGCGCGGGTCTAAGCCTGTCCATGTGGATTTGACCCATGCGAAATCGGGGTCGTCCACATTGGCGAGGGACTGCGCCGAACCCGCCAGCGCGTTCAGGTAGTAAGTGGTGTAGCCGTAAGCGCCGACGACGGGGTGATAGCCTTCCGGCACGAGGATGGTGTCGTGGTCACGCGCCATCATGAGCGCATCAATGCGGCCATCGGTGGTGTATACGCGCTGATAGGCGAAACCTTCGGGGCGGTCAAATTTGTAGAAATAGATTTCTTCGAGGTCGGCTTCCAGCAGTTTGCCATCGGCATCCACGCGATGCACATCATGCTTGTGCGGGGGGTAGCTCGACCAGTTGCCACCGGGCGTATAGACTTCCACCAGCACGAGGCGCTGGCATTCAAACCCCGGCGGTAGGATGCTGTTGATCTGACGCGAGGCGTTGTTGCCGCCACGCAGTTCGACGGCGCTGGTTTCGGGGGTGACAATGCGGGCGGGAAAATCCTGATCGCTCGGCACCCAAGACGAGGCAATTTCGAGGCCGTCACTGGTGGCTTCAATCTCGAAAGAGGTGTGGCGCGGCAGGTAAACGGCGTAGGGTTTGCCGGCGAAGACGTTGGGGCGGCGGCCTATGTTAAGGAAGTCCCCGGCACTGCTGCGGATGTGCGCTGTGCCACCGAGGATGACATGACCGTATTCAAAGTCGCCCGTTTCGGAAGCCCAACGCTGTCCTTTGTTGAAGCGGCGTGCTTCAAAGTTCAGGTATTCCCACCCCGCCTGCTGCGGCGTGACTGAAGCAAAAACGCCCGTTTCACCTTTGTCCGTTGAACGGAGGAGCATAGTGTCGGCGGTGTAACGCATAGGCGATCCTTTTGTGGAATAGGTCATGAAAGATCAAGAGATTATAGCGCGGGTATGGTTTGTGGTCATTATGGTTCTTTGCAGTTTGGCGGCGGTGCTTTATACTCGGTTCCTTAACAAACCCCGATGCCAATCAAGCAAAGTTTGAGGGAATTATGGCTGCACATGCAAATGTCAAGAAAGTCGTTTTGGCCTACAGCGGTGGGCTGGATACGTCGGTAATTGTCCCGTGGTTGAAGAACAATTATCCGGGATGCGAAGTGATTTGCTTCTGCGCTGATCTGGGGCAGGAGGAAGAACTGGAAGGTTTGGAGGAGAAGGCAATTAAGTCGGGCGCGAGCAAGCTGTATATCCGCGATTTGCGCGAAGAATTCCTGACGGATTTCGTGTTCCCGACGATGCAGGCGGGCGCGGTCTATGAGCGCGAATACCTGCTGGGAACCTCGTTCGCACGGCCTTTGATCGCTAAACACATGGTCGAGATTGCGGAGATTGAAGGCGCGGATGCGGTAGCGCATGGCGCAACGGGCAAGGGCAACGATCAGGTGCGCTTTGAACTGACGGTGATGGCGCTCAATCCCAAGCTGAAGATTATCGCCCCGTGGCGCGAGTGGGAAATTCGCAGCCGCGAGGATGCGCTGGCCTACGCTGCCGAGTTCAACGTGCCGGTGACGGCGACTGAAAAGAGCATCTATAGCCGTGACCGCAACCTGTTCCACCTGTCGCATGAAGGCGGCTTGCTGGAAGACCCCTGGAACGAACCGGAAGAAATGATGTACCAGCTGACGACCGCGCCGGAAAAAGCGCCGGATCAGCCGGAGTTCGTTGAAGTGGGCTTCGAGAAGGGCGTCCCGGTGACGTTGAACGGCGAGAAGCTACCCGCAGTGGAACTGTTCCGCCGTTTGAACAAAGTGGCGGGCAAGCATGGAATCGGGCGGGCGGATATTGTGGAGAATCGTCTGGTCGGCATGAAAAGTCATGGCGTGTACGAGACTCCGGCGGGGACGTTGCTGCGCCGCGCACATCAGGCGCTGGAATCGATGTGCCTCGATAAGCACACCATGCACTACAAGGATTTTGTGGCGGTGAAGTATGCCGAACTGGTCTACAACGGCATGTGGTACACCCGCCTACGCGAGTCGCTGGACGCTTTTATTCAGGTGACGCAAGAACAGGTGACGGGCGTGGTGCGCTTGAAGCTGTACAAAGGCAACATGATTATGGCGGGTCGCAAGAGTGATTTCAGCCTGTATCGTGAGGATTATGCGTCCTTCGGTGAGGAAAATGTGTATAACCAGAAGGATGCGGAAGGCTTTATCGCGCTGTTCGGCCTGCCGCTGAAGGTGGAGGCGCTGCTGGCGATTGATGGCGGCGGCAAGAGCCACTACCGCACGCCGGACTATAGCAAGTTCAAGCGCGACTAGCTGGATTGTGAACCCCTCTCAGGTCGAGAGGGGTTTTTCAGCTGTGTCATTATCGCATAGTCATATCACCGGATTATGGATTGCCGGTAGGAAGCGGACAGCATGACTCTGTGGGGTGGGCGATTTGCCGAACCATCGGATGCGGATTTGCGGGCATTGAACGACAGCATTGATTTCGACAAACGCATGTATGCCGAGGACATCGCGGGCAGCATTGCCTATGCACGGGCGATTGCGAACGCAGGCATCATCACAGCCGCCGAAGCCGCTACGCTGGTAGAAGGGCTACGGCAAGTGCTTGCCGAGTTCGAGGCGGGGACATTTGTGCTACAAGTGGCGGACGAGGATATTCATACGGCTGTCGAACGGCGGCTGACCGAACTGGTGGGGGCGGTGGGCGGCAAGTTGCACACCGGTCGCAGTCGTAACGATCAGGTGGCAACGGATTTCCGGTTGTGGGTGGCTGGCGCGATTGACCGCACGGACGCGCTGCTGCGGGCGTTGCAAGAGGCGCTGATCGCCAAAGCCGAACCGAATCTTGAAACGCTGATGCCCGGTTATACGCATGTGCAGCCGGCGCAGCCGATTACCGTCGCGCACTGGCTGATGAGCTTTTTCTGGATGCTGGCGCGTGACCGCAGCCGCTTGCAGGATGCCAAGCGGCGCTTGCTGGTGTCGCCGCTGGGGGCGGGGGCGCTGGCGGGCACTCCGTTTGCGGTGGATCGGGCGGCGCTGGCGGCGGAACTGGGATTCACATCGGTCAGCCAGAATAGTCTGGACGCGGTGAGTGACCGCGATTTTGCGGCGGAACTGCTGTTTTGCCTCGCACTGGCGGGGACGCACCTCAGCCGGTTGGCGGAAGATGTGATTTTCTACAGCAACCCGCTGTTCGGGTTTATCACGCTGAATGATCGTTACAGCACGGGTTCGAGCCTGATGCCGCAGAAGCGCAACGCTGACCCGATGGAACTGGCGCGGGGGAAGGCGGGGCGCTTGATCGGACGGCTGACGGGATTCCTGACGACGCTGAAGGGGCTGCCGAGTACCTACAACAAAGACCTTCAGGAAGATAAGGAATCGGTCTTTGATTCGGTGGATACGCTGGATCGGTTGCTACCCGTTATCATCGCCATCGTGGACACACTAAATTTGAACCCTGACCGGATGCGGGCGGCACTGGGCGAGGATATGCTGGCGACGGATATGGCGGACTATCTGGTGCGGAAGGGGCTACCGTTCCGACAGGCGCATCATGTGGTGGGGCAGGTGGTACGGTTGGCGGCACAGGAAGGCGTGGTGATGTCCGCGCTGCCGTTGGAACGGTTGCAGGCGCTCTCGCCATTGTTCAGTGATGATGTGCAGTCCGTGTTTGACTTTGGCGCGTCGGTGGCGCGTCGGCAGGCGGTGGGGGGGACAGCGCCGGAGGCAGTGCGGGTGCAGATTGAGGCGGCGCGGGCGTGGTTAGGCGCACAATAGGATGAATTGTTGTGCAAGTTGCTTAATTGTGTTCGGCAACCTGCACGAACTTTTCAAACCTATCCGCTGTTCCTTGACAACTTCCATGATCGTCGTTACGCTATCTTCCATTGAGTTTGTTCAAGGTTTTACAAATCGTGCATTCCGTTCGCAACCTCGTACTTAGCCTGATTAGCATTGTAATCCTCCTTACGGGTGGGTTATAACGGCTTGGGCGGTTGCGGACAGTCAAATGTTAAGCACAAAGCCCCCAAGCTGGGGGCTTTTTGTTTGAGGGTGAATCCGGTATGTGTACACAGTGGGCAACAACTTTTAACCAGCGCCGCGCCAGTCGAATGACGCAGACGATGGCCTGTGCCATGCCTGCTTACCCTCAGTACCATTTATGGACTGAAGAAGCGCCTTCCACCGCCTAACTGTTTGTTGGGCAATTGACCGGAAGGCGTTTTTTTATTTTGAGCGATGAGGAGAAACAGTATGACGGCTGAGTGGATATGGAAGAATGGTGAACTGGTGGCGTGGCAGGATGCCACCGTGCATGTTACGGCACATGCGCTGCACTATGGTTCGAGCGTGTTTGAGGGGGTACGGGCGTATGCCACGCCGCAGGGGCCGGCGCTGTTCCGGTTGGAACCGCACACCCGCCGCCTGCTGAATTCCGCGAAGATCGCCCGGATGCAGGTTCCCTATACTGCCGAACAGATTAATGAGGCCATTATTGAAACCATCCGCCGGAATGGACACGAGTCCTGCTATGTGCGTCCGCTGCTGTATCGCGGGGCGAAAAAGCTGGGCGTGGAAGGCCGTGAAAACCCCACCGAACTCGTGATTATCACGATGGAATGGGGTCGCTATCTGGGCGCGGAAGCGATTGAGCAGGGCGTGGATGTTCAGGTGAGTTCGTGGCGGCGCATGGCACCGGATACGGGCGCGTCGCTGGCGAAGATCGGCGGTCAGTATGTGAATAGCCAGCTTATCAGCATGGAAGCGCATGATAACGGCTTTAGTGAAGGTATCGCGCTGGATTATTCCGGCTCTGTGAGCGAAGGCGCGGGCGAAAATATTTTTGTGGTTCTGAACGGTGTGGTGTATACGCCGGGTGTGGGATCGTCTGTCCTGATGGGCATCACGCGGGATAGTGTGATTACGCTGCTGAAGGAACAGGGGCGCGACGTGCGCTTCGAGACGATTTCACGCGATATGCTGTACATCGCGGATGAAATCTTCATGACCGGAACTGCCGCCGAGATTACGCCGGTGCGTTCGGTAGATCGGCTGCCGGTGGGCGCAGGTAAGCGAGGCCCGGTGACGACTGCGGTTCAGGAAGAATTCTTTGCGCTTACGTCCGGTCAGAAATCGGATCGTCATGGTTGGCTGACGCCGGTGCGTCCGGCATAGCCGAAATGGGAACTCAAATCGTTCATTGAACGGTAGAAGGAGCTTTGCGAATGTTACTCAGTGGTTCAGAAATCGTGATGGAATGCCTGCTGCGGGAAGGCGTGGATGTTATTTTCGGTTATCCGGGTGGCGCGATCCTGCCCACTTATGATGCGATGACCAAATACCCGCAAATCCGGCACGTTCTGGTGCGCCATGAGCAGGGTGCGGCGCACATGGCAGATGGTTATGCACGGGCGACCGGGCGCGTGGGCGTGGCGATTGCCACCAGCGGCCCCGGCGCGACCAATTTGGTGACGGGTATCGCCACCGCCATGATGGACTCGTCGCCGATGGTGTGCATCACGGGTCAGGTGCCGCGTGGCACGATTGGTTCGGATGCGTTTCAGGAGTGCGACATTACCGGTATCACCATTCCGGTGACGAAGCACAACTATCTGGTGGCTGATGTGCGTGAACTGCCGCATATTATGCGCGAGGCGTTCCATATCGCCCGCACAGGCCGTCCGGGGCCGGTGTTAATTGACATTCCGAAAGATGTGCAGAACGAGAAGATTGAATTTGTGTATCCAGAAGGCGAAATCAAGCTGCCGGGATACCGTCCGCCCTCAATCGCTTCGGATGAAGAACTGTCGGCGGCGCTGGAACTGATCCGCAACGCAAAACGCCCGATGATTCTGGCTGGACATGGCATTATGATGTCCGGTGCGTCGCAGGAATTGCGCGAACTTTCGGAACGGGCGCAGATTCCGGTGAGCCTGACGCTGCTGGGCAAAGGCGCGATGCCGGAAAACCACCCGCTGGTGGTTGGCATGATGGGGATGCACGGCGCGGCGGCCTGCAACTATGGTATTCAGGAAGCCGACCTGCTGATTGCGCTGGGGATGCGTTTTGATGACCGTGAGACCGGCAACGTCAAGACCTATTCGCCCAACTCCAAGAAGATACACATTGATATTGATCCCTCCGAGATCAACAAGAACATCAGCGTGGATGTGGGGATCGCCGGTGATTTGCGGATGGTTCTCTCGCAGATGCTACCTTCAGTTCCTAGCCAGCAGCATCCCGAATGGATTGCGCGCATCCGCGATTGGCAGGAAGACGGCGACGAGCGCGACATTGTGCATCATGAAACGACCGGTAAACTGCTGGGCGCGCAGGTGATTAACGACCTGTGGAAGGCGACCGGCGGTGATGCGCTGACCGTGAGCGACGTGGGACAGCACCAGATGTTGGAAGCGCAGTATTACCCGCACCAGCGTCCGCACACCATGCTCACCAGCGGCGGCCTCGGCACGATGGGCTTTGGCCTGCCAGCGGCTATCGGCGCGAAGTTTGGCAAGCCGGACGAAGAAGTGTGGGCGATTGTGGGCGATGGTGGTTTCCAGATGACGATGTGCGAACTGGCGACTGCCAAGCAGGAAAATGTGAAAGTGAACATCGTCATCCTGAACAATGAATATCTGGGTATGGTGCGCCAGTGGCAGGAGTTCTTCTACGAGGAACGGTACCATGCCACGCCGATGTTCAGCCCGGATTTCGTGAAACTGGCGGCTGCTTATGACATTCCGGCGATGCGTGTGACAAGCCGTGACCAGATTGAGGAATCGGTGAAGTTTGCCCGCAGTCATGAAGGCCCGGTTTTGATCGAGTATGTGATCGAGAAGGAAGAAATTGTGTATCCGATGGTTCCGGCAGGTGCGGATCTGCACGCGATGCTGCGGCGTCCGAAGCCGGGTGAAGGGACGAAATAATCATGCCCAATAGCCTGAAGCAAACTCTAGTGGCACTGGTGGAGAACAAGCCGGGCGTGTTGAACCGCGTTGCCAGCCTGCTGCGCCGCCGTAATTTCAACGTGGACAGCCTGACAGTGGGGCGCACGCACAGCCCGCATATCTCGCGCATGACGATTGTGGTGGATGCGGAGAAGGCGAACGGATGGCGTATTGCCTCCAATTTGGTCAAGCTGGTGAATGTGATTGATGTGAAGCTGGTTTCGGAAGAGCCGCATATCAGCCGCGATATGGCGCTGATTAAGGTGCGGACAGACGATACCGATTCGCGCAATAATGTGACGCTGATCTGCGAACGCTATCCGGCGCGTATTGTGGACATCGGCATGAAGGTGGCGATTGTGGAAATTGCCGCGCAGGAAGACATTGTGGAAGCTCTGATTCACGAACTGGAACCGATTGGGATCGTGGAGATGGTGCGTACCGGCGTGGTAGCGATGGGGCGTGGCGTTCGTATTCTGGATGCGGAAGATTACGAACCGCTGATGAATACGCCGAACCCCAACGGCGATTATCAGGTGTATGGAGTTTAACCCGTGCGGGCGTGAATGCCCCCGGTTGAAACTAAGGCAGTCATTCAACAAGAGATGGGCTGAGCGCCCCTGTATCATTGGAGCAAAAGAGAGATATGGCAACGTTGTATTACGATAAAGACGCGGATCTGTCGCTGCTGAACGGCAAGACGATTGCTGTGATCGGCTATGGCAGTCAGGGACACGCCCATGCGCTGAACGCGAAGGACAGCGGCATGAAGGTCATTGTGGGCCTGCATGCGGGCAGCAAGAGCGCCGAAAAAGCGAAGGCGGATGGGCTGGAAGTGTTTTCGGTAGCGGATGCGACCAAGCAGGCTGATGTGGTGATGGTACTCATCCCGGACACCAAGCAAGCCTCGGTATACGCTTCGGACATTGGCCCGAACCTGAAGGACGGGGCGATGCTGATGTTCGCGCACGGCTTCAACATTCACTTTGGCGAGATTAAGCCGCCGACGACAGTGGATGTGACGATGGTCGCGCCCAAGTCGCCCGGCCACCGCGTCCGCGAAGTGTTCAAGGAAGGCGCGGGTACGCCCGGTCTGGTGGCGGTTCAGCAGGATGCGAGTGGCAAGGCGAAGGCGCTGGCGCTGGCGTATGCGTGTGCCATCGGTTGCACCCGTGCCGGCGTGATCGAAACCACGTTCAAGGAAGAAACTGAAACCGACCTGTTCGGCGAACAGACCATCCTGTGCGGCGGCGTGACGGCGCTGGTACGTGCGGCGTTTGAAACGCTGGTGAAGGCTGGCTATCAGCCGGAAGTGGCCTATTTCGAGTGCATGCACGAACTGAAGCTGATCGTTGACCTGATGTATCAGGGCGGCCTGAGCTACATGTGGTACAGCGTGAGCGATACCGCTGAATATGGCGGGTATGTGGTTGGTGATCTGGTCGAGGGGCTGGTGAAGGAAGAATTCCAGGGCGTTCTGACCCGCATTCAGGATGGCACGTTCGCCCGTGAATGGATTGGCGAGAACAAGAATGGTCGCCCGAACTTCACCCCGCGTCGCCAGAAGGAACAGACTCTGCTGATCGAAACGGTCGGCGCTGATCTGCGTGACATGATGACGTTCCTGAATGCCAAGCGCATTAAGCAGGATTTGCACAGCGGCGGGTAGTGGTTTCGATTGGTTCAACCCGAGAAAGGGGGTGATCGTATGCCTGAAGATGATCTTAGCGACCTTCAGTCTCATCCGTTTTGTCGTGCGTTGATGTCTCAACAGGAAGGATCACCCAAAAATGTCTGCACAGATTGATCACAACCGTGTATTTGTTTTTGATACCACGCTGCGCGACGGAGAACAAAGCCCCGGCGCGACACTAACGAGCGCCGAAAAGCTGGAAATCGCCCGACAGTTAGCGCGGTTGGGCGTGGACATCATCGAAGCCGGTTTCCCGGCTGCTTCCCCGGACGATCTGGCGGCGGTGCAGCGCATCGCCCGCGAGGTGGGTACGGCGGATGGGCCGGTGATCTGCGGGTTGGCGCGTGCGGTGGAGCGCGATATTCGGACTTGCTGGGAAGGCGTGAAGGATGCGGCGAAACCGCGCATTCACACCTTCCTCGGCACGTCGGATATTCACCTGAAGTATCAGACGGGAATCACCCGCGAACAGGCGTTGGATGTTATCCGCAAGTCGGTCACACTGGCGCGTAGCCTGTGTCCCGATGTGGAATTCAGCCCGATGGACGCGGGGCGTACCGATCCGCAGTTTCTGGTTGAAGTGTGTGCGCTGGCAGTCGAATGCGGCGCGACCACGCTCAACATCCCCGATACGGTGGGTTATGTGACTCCGGCGGAGTGGGGTGAAACGATCGCCAGCCTGATCGCTGAAACCCCCGGCGCGGGGCCAGGCAGCGGCGTGGTCTGGTCGGTACACTGCCATAATGATCTCGGTCTGGCGACGGCAAACTCGCTGGCTGGCATCATGGGCGGGGCGCGGCAGGTGGAAGTGACGATCAACGGGATTGGCGAACGCGCCGGCAACACCAGCCTCGAAGAAGTGGTGATGGCGCTACAGACTCGCTCGAAATACTATGATCTGCACACCCAGATCAATACCCGCGAAATCATGAAAACTAGCCGACTGGTGAGCAACTACACTGGCATGAACGTTCAGCCTAACAAGGCGGTCGTGGGTGCAAATGCTTTTGCTCATGAAGCCGGTATCCATCAGGACGGGGTGCTGAAGAACGCCAGCACGTATGAGATTATGACCCCCGACAGTGTGGGGTTGACCCAGAGCCGTCTGGTGCTGGGCAAGCACAGCGGACGCCACGCTTTGAAAGCCCGTTTGAGTGAGCTGGGCTACAACGTGGAAGGGGATGCGCTTAATCAGGTGTTCGCCCGTTTCAAGGACTTGGCAGATGCCAAGAAAACGGTCACGGATGCCGATCTGGAAGCGTTAATTGCGGACGAATTTCATGGGCCGGAAGACCTGTACAGCCTTGAAGCGGTACAAGTGACGTGCGGTACAATGGGGATGCCCACCGCAACGGCAAGACTGCACCACACCAGCACTGGCGAAACCTTCGTGTATGCCGCAGTGGGGACGGGGCCGGTGGATGCTTGCTATAAAGCGGTGGATGCCATTGTGAAAGCGCCGAACACGCTGATCGAATACAGCGTCCACAGCGTCACCGAAGGCATTGACGCGCTGGGTGAGGTAACGGTACGTATCTCGCCGAGCGCCGATGATAAGCGTTCGTTTGGCGGGTATGGCGCAGATCGAGATGTGGTGGTCGCCAGCGTGAAAGCGTATCTGGCGGCTGTGAATCGCATGGTTGCAGTGATGGGGCTGGCCGGACAGAAGCCCGAAGGGGATTCGGCTACGGTTGGCGTTCAGCACGCGGAATAATTTGACGTTGTGTTCGCCGGGGGCGCTGCAAAAAGTGACCCCCGGTGTTCGTGATAGCCGATATGGGATAAGGATCGTATGTCAACACAAGTATCTAGCAGCAGCCCACGCACGTTGTTCGACAAGGTGTGGAGCAATCATATTGTTCGTCCACAGACACCGGATACTCCGGCTGTGCTGTACATTGACCTGCATCTGGTTCATGAAGTTACGTCTCCGCAGGCGTTTTCGGTGCTGCGCGAACGCGGCCTGAAGGTGCGCCGTCCGGATCGCACGATGGCGACGATGGATCACAGCACGCCGACGACGCCGCGCAACGCTGAAGGCATCATTCCGGTGACGGATGCGATGGCTTCGGCGCAGTTGGATGTGATGCGCAAAAACTGCGCGGACTTTGGTATCCCACTTTATGATCTGGGAACCGCGAAACAAGGCATCGTGCATGTGATCGGGCCGGAGCAGGGGTTCACCCAGCCGGGTATGACGATTGTGTGCGGCGACAGCCATACCAGCACGCACGGCGCGTTCGGTGCGCTGGCTTTTGGCATCGGCACAAGTGAAGTGTCACATGTGCTGGCAACCCAGTGCTTGCTCCAGAATCGCCCGCAGACGATGGCGGTGCGCGTAGATGGTCGCTTGCGCGCGGGCGTGACTGCGAAGGACATCATTCTGGCGATCATCGCCAAGATTGGTGTGGGCGGCGGCACGGGCTATGTGTTCGAGTATATGGGCGAGGCGATCCGTGCGTTGAGCATGGAAGGCCGTATGACCATTTGCAATATGTCTATCGAAGGTGGCGCACGGGCGGGTATGGTCGCTCCTGATGATATCACCTTCAACTACGTGGCAGGCCGTCCGGCTGCGCCGAAGGGTGCAGATTGGGATCAGGCGGTAGCCGCATGGCGCACGCTGCCCACTGACGAGGGTGCGACCTTCGACAACGAAGTGGTGTTGGACGCGAATACGTTGACGCCGATGATTACCTACGGGACAAATCCCGGCATGGGCATGGCGATCAATGCGAATGTGCCTGACCCCGATAAACTGAGCGATGTGAGTCAGAAGATGGCGCTGGATAAGGCGCTGAAGTATATGGCGCTGCAACCCGGTCAGAAACTGCTGGGCAAGCCGGTGGATGTGGTGTTCATCGGAAGCTGCACCAATTCGCGCATCACCGATTTGCGGGAAGCCGCCAAGTTCATTCAGGGGCGCAAGGTGGCTGATAATGTGCGCGTGATGGTGGTTCCGGGTTCGCAACTGGTGAAGGTGCAGGCCGAAGCCGAAGGGCTGGACAAGATTTTCCGCGAGGCGGGTGCGGAATGGCGCGAGGCCGGATGCTCGATGTGCATCGCCATGAACGGCGATCAGCTTCAGCCGGGGCAGTACGCGGTGAGTACCAGCAACCGCAACTTTGAAGGCCGGCAGGGTAAGGGTGGACGCACGTTCCTCGCCAGCCCGCTGACCGCCGCAGCCACAGCCGTGACGGGGGTTATCACTGACCCGCGAGAGATGGTGAACTAAGATGGAACCGATCAAGACATTTTCTGGAACGATGGTTCCGCTGCCGAACAATGATATTGACACCGACCAGATCATTCCGGCGCGTTACCTGAAAGTGACCGATAAGAACGGTCTGGGCGCGGCCTGCTTCTCGGACTGGCGTTATAACTCCGATGGATCGCCCAAGCCGGAATTTCCGCTGAATCAGCCGCAGTATCAAGGCGCGGCGGTACTGATTGGCGGGCACAACTTCGGGTGCGGGAGTTCGCGTGAACATGCGCCGTGGGCGCTGGTGGGCGCGGGCTTTAAGGCCGTTGTGAGTACCTATTTTGCCGACATCTTCAATGGCAACGCACTGAAGAATGGTCTGCTGCCGATTGTGGTGGATGCCGAAACCCATCAGCAGTTGATTAGTTTGTCGTCGGAAGACCCCAATGCAGAGGTTAGCGTGAATCTGGAAGATCAGACGCTGACTCTGCCGGATGGTCGCGCTGTGAAATTCCCTGTTGACCCGTTCTCGCGCTACTGCCTGTTGAACGGTGTGGATCAGCTGGGATTTCTCTTTGGCCTTGATAGCACAATCAACCAGTATGAACAAGCAAATCCGGCGCGTGTGATGACATCCGCCTGATAAGGAGCTGTACTCATGAATGTTGCCATCTACGATACCACTCTGCGTGATGGCACGCAGCGCGAGGGCATCTCGCTCTCGGTTGCCGACAAGATCAAGATCGCTAAGTTGCTCGATCAGTTCGGCGTTGCTTACATCGAAGGCGGTTGGCCGGGGTCAAACCCGAAGGATGCCGCTTTTTTCGAGGCGGCCAAAACCCTTGACTTGCAGCACGCCAAGATTGCGGCTTTCGGTTCCACCTGCCGGAAGGAAAGCGACCCGGCTAGTGACCCGAACATCATGGCGCTGGTAGATGCGCAGACGCCGGTGGTGACGGTGGTGGGCAAGACTTCGATGCTGCACGTCAAAGATGTGCTGCAAACTACCCCTGAAGAAAACCTGCGTATGATCCGCGAGAGTTTGCGTTACCTGAAAAGCCTCGGCAAAGAAGTCATCTACGATGCCGAACACTTTTTTGACGGGATCAAGCTGGACATGGAATACGCGCTGGATACCATCGAAGCGGCGGTAGAAGGCGGCGCGGATTCGGTTGTGCTGTGCGATACCAACGGCGGTTCGCTGCCGTGGGAAATCACACATTTCGTCAACGCGGTGAAGGACTCTTTCCCGTCTGTGTCCATCGGTATTCACACGCATAACGATGGCGAGCTGGCGGTGGCGAACACGCTGGCGGCAGTACAGGCCGGTGCGACGCAGGTGCAGGGGACGATCAACGGGTACGGGGAACGCTGCGGGAATGCCAATTTGTGCAGTATCATCCCTGATCTTGAACTGAAGATGGGCTACAAATGCTTGCCGGAACCGGCTCATTTGCGGCATCTGACCACACTTTCGCGCACAGTGGCGGAGATTGCCAACCTGTCGCCGGATAACCATCTGGCGTATGTGGGCAAGAGCGCCTTTGCGCATAAGGGCGGCATTCATGTGGCGGCCATTCGCCGGAATGTGGATAGTTACCAGCATATTGACCCGTCGCGGGTGGGCAATGAGATGCGTGTGCTGGTTTCCGACCTGTCGGGGCAGGGCAACCTGTTGAGCAAGGCGGAAGAATTCGGGATGGATGTTTCCCGTGATGAGGCGCTGCGCGTGCTGGACGAGGTGAAGCGGTTGGAAAATGAAGGCTTCGTGTTTGAAGGCGCAGAGGCTTCGGTGGCGATTCGCTTGCATCGTTCCAAACCGGGTTATAAGCCGATTTTCAGCCTGATTGATTTCACGGTGATGGTGGCTGAACGGGATGGGCATCAGGTGTCGCAGGCGATGGTGAAGTTGGATGTGGAAGGCGACATCGTGCATACCGCTGCGGAAGGGAACGGGCCGGTGAACGCGCTCGATCTCGCGCTGCGGAAGGCGCTGCTGCCGCGTTACCCGCAACTGGCGGATTTCCAACTGGCGGATTACAAGGTGCGTATCCCCGATGGCAACAACGGCACGGCGGCGACCACGCGGGTTTTGATTGACACGCAGATGGGGACGCAGCGTTGGAGTACAGTCGGTGCTGGCACGAATATCATCCAGTCTAGCTGGTTGGCGCTGGTCGATTCGGTGGAATACGGGATTGCGCTAGGTAAGCCCGAACCGATAGCTGACGCAGGGGCTTCCGACTAGCATGTTTTGAGGGTGGCGTGAGAAAAGCCACGCGCACACCCATTCAGGATCATTACGGGCTGGTCTACTCCAGCCCGTTTTCATGAGGAGAATGCAGAGATGAAAGCTACGATTACCGTATTGCCGGGTGACGGCATCGGCCCGGAAGTAACCTCACAGGCGGTGGAGGTTCTTTCAAAGGTCGCGTCCAAGTTCGGGCATGAGTTCGCCTTTAACGAGGCGCTGATGGGCGGTTGCGCGATTGACCAGACGGGCAGCGCGTTGCCGGATGAAACCATTCGCACGGCTGAAAGCAGCGATGCGATTCTGCTGGGCGCGGTGGGTGGGCCGAAGTGGTCAGACCCGACGGCGAAGGTGCGCCCGGAGGATGGGCTGCTCAAGATTCGCAAGCATTTTGACCTGTTCGCCAACCTGCGTCCGGTGAAAGCGTATCCGGCGCTGGCACAGCACACCCCTCTGCGGCCTGACCTGCTGGAGAATGTGGATATGCTGTTCGTGCGCGAACTGACCGGTGGGATTTACTTTGGCCCGCGTCAGGAGCAGGGCGATGGCGATAGCGCCTATGATACCGAGCTGTACACCACGCCGGAGGTGGAACGTGTGGCGCATGTGGCCTTCCGCGCTGCACAGGGGCGGCGCGGTAAGTTAGCATCGGTGGATAAGGCGAACGTGATGGCGAGTATGCGCCTGTGGCGGCGCACGGTGGTGCGTGTTCATGAGGATTATCAGGATGTGGCGCTAGAGCATGTGCTGGTGGATGCCTGCGCGATGTACCTGATGACCCGTCCGGCGAGTTTCGATGTGCTGGTTGCCCCGAATATGTTCGGTGACATCCTGAGCGACGAGGCGTCGGTGCTGGCGGGTTCGCTGGGGATGCTGCCCTCGGCTTCGCTGGGTTCGGCTAAGTTCGGCCTGTATGAGCCGATTCACGGTTCAGCGCCGGACATTGCCGGACAGGGCAAGGCCAACCCGACAGGCACGATTTTGAGCGCGGCGCTGCTGCTGCGCTACAGCCTCGGACTGGAACAGGAAGCGCAGGCGGTGGAACGGGCTGTCGAAGCGGCGCTGGCTTCGGGCGCACGCACAGCGGATATTGCGCCGCGTGGTGGCAGTTTCACCAGCACTACCGAGTTCACGCAGACGATTCTGGGCGCACTCTAGGCGCTCTGTGTTTGACAGCCCGCTTTCTCTTTCATCGGGGAAAGCGGGCTACCCCGCGAGTTTAGAGTTTCTTATCGCGCCGTTTATCGCGCAGGGTGAAGTTTTCTTCATCGGAGAGTAGTTCGGTTTTGGGTGGCGTCAAACCGGGGACGCTGAATACGAAGCGGTCGGTCATTGGCACCGATGGATCGGCGGAGGGTTTTTCGCCTGACGGATTTTCTTGATTGAGTACTTCATGGATTGCCAAGCCAGAGAGCAGGAACATCAATCGCCGCCCACCGAGCGGCATGGATTTCCATGTGATCGCCCGCAGGGCGCAGAGCGCAACCGCAATAAAATATTCCGACCAGTCATCAGGGGTGGTCAGGCATTCGCGGGCAATATCCCGGATGGTGCTGACGGTGGACATGGCGGAGAGCAGGCTGATGTTTTCGAGGGGCATGGGCTGCCGGTTGCTGATGGCGGCCACGCAAGCGAGTATTTGGCGGGCGATGTCCCAGCGAACGCCTGCCAGCGGCATAACGCCATCGCCGAGCATACTGATTTCCAGCGATGCCCAATCGAACAGGGTATGACCATCACGGGTTTGCCCGAAGTCAATCAGCCATAGGCTCTGGTTCGGGCCGGCGATAATATTCCCCAAGTGCATATCCCCGTGAATTTTGCTCATTGAGCCGTTGACATAGCGTTCCAACATGTCCTCGTAAAGCAGGATGGGGTTGGGGAGTTGAAGATCACCACAGGGGATGGTGCGGGCGCTGAAATCGAAATCTGGTTCGAGTTCGACCATTGCATCAGCCATCATTTCGAGGCGCGTTTTCCAGACCTTGCCTACAACGCGGTCGAGCGTTTGCCCGCGATAGTAGGTTTGCTTCTCGAAATTGCAACCGCGCACATCAATTCGGTAGGCGCGTTTGTCGGCTTCGGCACCGTATCCGGCAGCGAGTTTGAGTACGCCATTGTCGCGGTCAATGCGCTGCACGACAAAATTTTCGATCACAATCGGGTCGCCGCACTGAAGGAATTTCATTTTGGTGTTCAGGCGGGCGCGATTGACCGGAACGCGCAGCGAGAACGGGTTCGCCGGAAGTTCTTCCGGTTCACACACATCAATCGTTAATACGGGCGGCATCAGCCAATCATATTCTTGCCACGCTTGAAAGCGGTAGGGGCGCTTTTGCTGCCACCATGCGCGGCGAAATTGTTCATATAGTTCGCGGTGAAGCATGCCGCCCAAGCCGCCCGTGCCGAGCATCTGGACACGGGTGCGCAGATCGAGAGGCGGTGCGCCGCCACTGGCGACGAGCGTGTACTTGAGGCCAGCCAAGCGCGAGGATTCGGGGGCGACGGGGCGATCTTCCAAGCGGGCGGTTTGCAGGGGCAGCGCCATTTTAACAAAGGACTCGTAACGCTGGTATTCGTCTAAAATATTGTCGGACTGATCTATTTTGACTACTACTGCCGAATCTTCGCGGCCATCGGCCTGAATGGGCGTGACGACCAGAATCAGGGCGTTGCGGAATCCGGTTAAGCGGCGGTCTACCCGGATGCGGGTGTATTCGTTGAAGATGCGGCGCAGCACGAAAAGCTGTTCACCGTCAATGGACTCGTGCGGATCGAATAGGTCGCCAAATTCCACGCGAATATCCAGCGGTTGCGAGTCGCGGATGGGGGTGTAGGTTTGGGCGCTTTTGATGAGCTTTTCGATGTCCACATTCAGGCGCTTCAGCACACGAATGGGCAGGCTGTCGCGTTCGGCAAGAATGGCGGACAGGATTTCACGTTCGGTGCTTTCGGGGAGTTCGGCATCGGCGGCGAGGTCATTGGCGATGTCGAGGATAATCAGTGTGCGCGGGGTGTAAGGAATGCCCACCCATAGGCGCTGTGCGGTTCCTTTTTCAGCGCGGCGGCGCACTGCGTCCATGACGTATTCGGCATGAAGCCCCTGTTCTTCGAGCAAACTGGCTGTAATGCCCCCCCGAATTTGAAGCATGGCGATGAACAGATGCTCAACGCCCAGATAGTGATGTTGTAGCTGTACTGATTCTTGCCGTGCATTTGCGAGAATATCGCGGATCGGGATGAGTGCCATAGCTTACGTTAATGTGCTTTCGTTTTGAATACGCATCCATGTGTGTCCGACACGGAACATTTCACCCGGTTCGATGGGGATGGTTCCTGTGACGCGGGCATCCTCATCTCCGGCTTCGACGAATGTGCCATTGGTGCTTTTCAGGTCTTGCAGCCACCAGCGTTCCTGTTCCCAGCGCAGATAGGCGTGCAGACGGCTCACAAAGCTGTCGTTGCGAAGGCAGAGATCACTATCTTCCCGACGTCCGATGCTGATGAGCCAACGATTGGCTTCGGTTTCCCACTGACCGTCACTGTTGTCTGTGCGGTAGTGCAGTTGCAGGCCATCATCCACACCGCTCATAATCATCAGATCGAGCATCAGCTTCAAAACGTATCACTCCCGGCTCATTTTGCTTACAGGTTATTATACTCGAAAATCGGCTTCCAATGGCTTGCCCTTTGCACGAATGTGTGCTACTATCCTCAATAATTGCATATCTTCACTCTTATGAAGAGCGGTTGAGGGAACGGCCCTTTGAAACCGCGGCAACCTCCACTTTGTGGGAAGGTGCCAAGTCCGTCGGCAGTATTGCTGGCAGATAAGAGCGAACGCCTGAAATGTTTGACACTCAGGTGCGCACTCTAAGACTTCAAGCCGAAGTCTTTTTTGTTAGCAGACTCCGACCCGATGTGATAAGCCGCATCGGGTTTTTTATTGTGAGGTCTTGTTCACAGGAGGAAATGCGGTGACTCTACATGATCTGGATAAGCACCTAGGCAATCTCTCGGATGACCCATCAGCGAACAAAGAACCGGGTGGCAGCACCCGTTCGGTGCATGGTGGAACCAAGCGCCGCAAGGCTTTCAACAGTTTGAATACGCCGATTGTCCAAACGGCTACCTACACGTTTGGCGATACGCAAGAACTGATTGACTTCATGGAGCGCAAGACGTGGGGCGATGGCGACGACCGTGAAGAATACGGGCGCTATGGAAACCCGACAGTCTCGGCGGTGGAACGTAAGCTGGCGGCGCTGGATGCGGGTGAGGATGCGGTGCTGTACGCTTCGGGCATGGCGGCGGTCACTTCGATTCTGCTGTCCATTCTGCCGTCGGGCGCACATATCATCATGACGGATGACTGTTACCGGCGCACACGGCAGTTTGCGCTGACGTTTCTGAAACGCTTCGGCATCGAAACGACGGTTGTGCCGATGGGCGATTATGACGCGATGGAAGCGGCGATCATCCCCAAAAAGACGCGCTTCATCATCTCCGAAAGCCCGACCAACCCGTACCTGCGCGTGGCTGATCTGGAGCGCATCGGGCGCATCGGCAAGAAGCATCGTGTTCTGACGCTGATTGACAGCACGTTCGCCACACCCATCAACCAGCGCCCGCTGGAATGGGGGATTGATTTCGTGGTGCATAGCGCGACCAAGTACCTGTCCGGTCACAATGACCTGCTGGCCGGCGTGGTGGTGGGGAAGGGCGACCGGATTAAGGCGCTGCGGGATGCGCGTGGCGTGCTGGGCGGGATTGTTGACCCGCAGAACGCTTACCTGCTGGATCGGGGTATTAAGACGCTGGGTGTGCGCGTAGATCAGCAGAACCGTACCGCGCTGGCGGTGGCACGTTTCCTCGAATCGCATTTGCACATCGAACGGGTGTGGTATCCCGGTTTGCCCTCGCACCCGGAATACCGGATTGCAGCGGCGCAGATGACCGGATTCGGCGGCGTGGTGAGCTTCGAGGTGGCGGGCGATCTGAAGGCGACCAGCAAGTTCATTGATCGGCTGAAGATTCCGTATATCGCGCCGAGTCTGGGCGGGGTGGAAAGCCTGATCGAGCAGCCCGCGCTGATGAGCTACTACGAAAAGACCACCGAGGAACGTCTGGCACTGGGCATCAAGGATAATCTGGTGCGATTTGCGATTGGCATCGAAGATACCGACGATATTCTGAACGATCTGGATCAGGCGCTGTCGGTGGTCTAGCGCAGTTCAGACTTTTCCATGCAGCAAAACAGGGGCCGAGCGCCCCTGTTTTTTATTGTTGCGTGGGAATGCGGGTTAGTTGGGTTCGCGGACGGCGAGAATTTCGGACAGCGCCGCGACGGTGGCCTCGGACTGGTGCAGGTGGTTGGGGTAGTGCGCTTCGATGCCGTCCAACTGGTTGCTGTGGTAGTTAATCACCGCGTCGGCATCTTTGAGGACGTGTCCGGTGAGAATGCCTACTACGGTTTCGTTGCGACCAATCACGCCTTTTTCGACCAATTTGCGAACGCCGACCACCGAGCAGGCTGAGGCGGGTTCGCAGCCGATGCCAGTGCGGTCAATCTGGGCTTTCGCGTCCATGATCTCCTGATCGGAGACTTCTTCGACCACGCCACCTGTCCAGTGCAGGGCGCGGACGGCCTTGCGGTAGTTGACCGGGTTGCCGATCTTGATGGCGGTGGCGATGGTTTCGGCATGAACGGGTTCGAGCGATTTCAGGCCGTTCTGATAGCTGCGATACAACGGGTTTGCGCCGTCCGCCTGAATGATCGCTAGACGGGGCAGACGGTCAATCAGGCCGAGCGCCTTCAGTTCATAGAGCGCCTTGCCGAAGGCCGAGCTGTTGCCGAGGTTGCCGCCGGGGACGACGATCCAATCCGGCACACGCCAGCGCAACTGCTGGATGGTTTCGATCATGATGGTTTTCTGGCCTTCCAAGCGGAAGGGGTTGATCGAGTTGAGGACGTAGATGCCAAGTTTCTCGGCAACTTCGCGCACCAGTTCGAGGTTGCGGTCAAAGTCGGCATTGACCTGAATGCCGGTTGCGCCATAGGCAATGGCCTGCGCCAGTTTGCCGAGCGCAATTTGCTTGTTCTGGAAGAACACGATGCCATCCAGACCTGCCCATGCTGCGTAAGCCGCAAGGGAGGCGGAGGTGTTGCCGGTAGACGCGCAGGCGACGCGGTTGATGCCGAGGACACGCGCCTGCGTCACGCCGCCGGTCATGCCGCGATCTTTGAAAGAGCCGGTGGGGTTTTCGCCCTCATGCTTCAAGTAGAGCTTTTGTACGCCAACCCATGCAGCTAGGCGGGGCGAGTCGTACAGGTTGGTATTGCCTTCGGGACGGCTGACAATGAGATCATCGGCTACATCGGGGTAGACGAGTTCTTTGTAGCGCCACACGCCGCTGTTGTAGGGGCGTTCGAGGGTTCCCAGACGTTCATCAAAAGTAGCGCGGCTGATGCTTGTACGGAGCGTGTCGAGATCATGCTGCACATCGAGCAAGCCACCACAGACTGAACAGGTATAGATAATCTGATCAGTTGGGTATTGATGACCGCAATCCATACATTGTAGTATGCTTTTCATTCGTATTTGCACCCAAGATGTTCCGTTCACGACGCGCCGCAAGGATAACAACTTATGACGATGAATACCAGAGCAGAGGCATTTGCCCCGGCTACAGTGGCAAACCTCGGCGTTGGGTTCGACATTTTAGGACTGGCAATCAGTGAACCGGGCGACACAGTGCGCGTGGAATGGACGGATGCGCCCGGCGCTCATGTGGCGCGTATCGAAGGAGATGGCGGCCTGCTACCGCTTGATCCCGAAAAGAACACGGCCTGCGTTGCGGCAAACAGCGTGCTGAATCTGTTAGATGTGAAGCAGGGGGTTTCGATTACCCTGTTGAAAGGGCTGCCGCTGGCGAGCGGGCTGGGCAGCAGTTCGGCAAGCGCGGTGGCGGCGGCGCTGGCGGTGAATGCGCTGTGCGGTTCGCCACTTTCGACGATGGAACTTCTGCCCGCCGCGCTGGATGGCGAGGCGGCTGTGAGTGGTCGCCATGCGGATAATGTCGCGCCGTGCCTGTTCGGGGGGATTACGCTGGTGACGGGGATCGAGGCGGATGATATTCATCGGTTGCCCATCCCGGAGGCGCTCTATCTGGCACTGGTGACACCGGATGTTCCGGTTCCAACGGCGCTGGCGCGTTCGGTGCTGCCGGATTCGATTTCCCTGCGGGATATGGTGGCACAAACGGGCGGGGTGGCGCGTGTGGTGGATGCGTTGTATCGCGGTGATGTGGCGGCGCTGGCCTGCGCAATGGAGTCTGATCGGGTGGTGGAACCGGCGCGGGCGCATTTGATGCCAATGCTGGTGGAGATGCGGGCTGTGGCACGTTCCGCCGGGGCGCTGGGGCTGGTCATTAGCGGTGCGGGGCCAACGCTGTGCGCCATTTGTGATGCGGCGAAAACTGCCGAACGGGTGGCCGGAGCGATGCAGGCCGCCTACGAGCAGGCCGGTATTGCTGCCGTGAGTAGGCATACGCGGGTGAGCGAAACTGGTGCGAAAGTTTTGCAAATTGACGCATAAGTATCTTATGATAGTGCCGTGCGGTTCGTTGACACCCCTGCGGGCTGTCTGTATAATAAATTTAGATTGTTCTGAAAGTAACAAACGATACTGAGGGATCCCCGATGACCAATTCCGAGGCCATGCAGGCGGTAGATAACATCATGCTGTCGGTGGTCAACAGCGATGTGAAAACCCTCCGCGATGCCAGTAAACACATTTTGGATGCAGGCGGGAAGCGCATTCGCCCACGCCTGCTTGTGACCGTTTATCAGGCGCTCGGTGGAACCGATTATGAGTATGCAGCGCCCGTGGCTGCGGCTGTGGAATTGGTACATACGGCCAGCGTGGTGCATGATGACATTAACGATCATGGCGTTGTTCGGCGCGGTCGCCCTTCGGTGAACGCGATCTGGGGACGCACGTTTGCCTTGCTAACGGGCGACTTTTTGTTCACCAAAGTGTACGAGTTGATGGCGCCTTATCAAGATTTGAATATTGATCTGGCGGCGGCGACGGTGGCGCTGGTGGAAGGCGAAACCATGCAGGCGGCGGCGGTGAAAGAGAATAATTTCACCCGTGAAGTGTATACCGAGATTATCGCCCGTAAGACGGCGGCGCTGTTCCGTTCGGCGGCGACGCTGGGCGCGAAACTGGCGGGCGCGAGTAATGAAGTGATTGACGCGGTGGGGGTGTACGGCTTCAACGTCGGCCTCGCCTTCCAGATCATTGATGACATTCTCGATTTGACGGCTGATTCCGAACAGCTGGGCAAAACATCCGGCATTGACCTGTCGCAGGGGCGCGGTTATGCCGCTGCTTACGGCGGAAACGGGCAGGCGGGTGTGGCGGTGGCGGTGGCGGATGATGGCGATCCGATGAAGAAGATCAAAGAACGTATCCTGCGCGGGGACGCGATTAACGAAGCCTATGAACAGGCGCGAAACCTTCGGGATATGGCGGTGGGGGCGCTGGTGGTATTGCCGGATAGCGCCGCCAAGCGTGAATTGATCGAGATCGCACGGGTGGTTGTGGATCGAGATCGCTAGAATTCGGATTGAGATGAACGCAAGACCCGGCATCCTTCGCCGGGTTTTTGTTTAGAGTTCGCCCGCGTTTCGCAGCGCGGTCAGGATACTGGTTGACCACGCCTGCACACGATCCACATAGCCTGCCGAGCCACCTGCCACCACTTGCGGCGCATGGGTTGTCCAGTGTACCGGATGCGCGTATGTGCCGAAGCCTGCGCTAACGCTCCCCCGTATCGGCCATGTGCGTTCCTTCAGGCTGGCGCGTGCTTCTTCGCGCACGTGTTCGGGGGTGGCACCGCTCTCGAAGGCCACCAGCAGGTCTAGCGCATGGCGGAGTCCCTGCGGGGAATATAACTGCGGGTGCTGAAGGTGGTAGCACAGGACGCTCAGATGATGCACGGAACCTGCGCCATTTTCATCCGAAAATTCCCAGACTAGCATCTGGTGAAAGGCAGACTCGCAAGTCCAGCCTTCGACCTGCACCGCGCCACATATTTCGCAGGCGGCTGCCAATGGATCGTTCATGCCCGTTTGTTTCCTTTTGTGCGCTTGTGCGTTACGTTTTAGCATAGTCCTGATCGAGCGAAAGAGCGAACATGCTGCCAATTTTGAATGTGAACCAGATTCGTAATCGTGAAGCGGTTGCGGATTCGTCCGGCCTGCCGTATGCGGAGATGATGCAGCGGGCGGGGCGGGCGCTGGCCGCACGGACGCTGACCTACTTGAGTGCGATTGACCAACCGCGTGTGACGGTTCTGGTGGGCGCGGGTAACAACGGCGGCGATGGGCTGGTGGCGGCGCGGGTGTTGGCGCAGGAGAACGGGGTGCGGGTGCGCTGTTACCTGCTGAAAGCACGCCCCGACGATCTTTTGGTGGAGACAGCCCGCAAGGTAGGGGTGCTGGTTGCGCTGGCCGCTGATGACCGTGATGGGCGAGTGCTGCGAAATATGGTCGCCAGCGCGGATGTGGTGCTGGATGCGCTGTTCGGGATCGGCGTGAAGTTGCCGCTGCGCGAGGATGCCGCGAAGGTGCTGCGACAGGTACATGCCGCGCTGCGGGAACAATCCCAACCGGAAGGGGCACAGGAACGCTTGATTCTGCCCGATCAGCCTGCGCCTTCAGGCTGGCGGCGGCCTATTGTGATCGCGGTGGATTGCCCTAGCGGGCTAGATTGTGACAACGGGCAACTGGATGTCGGGGCGCTACCGGCGGATGAAACCGTAACTTTTATTAGCGCCAAGCCGGGGTTGTTTTTGTTTCCGGGGGCGGCGGCGGTGGGGCGGTTGTCGGTGGCAACGCTAGGCGTTTCAGTGCCGCTGGCTGCTGAGATGGTATTCCCGATGCTGGTGGATGCGGATGCGGCGCGGGCGCGGTTGCCAGAGCGCCCTGTTAATTCGAGCAAAGGGACATTTGGCAAGGCGATGGTGGTTGCGGGCTGTGAGCGATACGTTGGGGCGGTGGGGCTGGCCTCGATGTCGGCGTACCGGGTCGGCGCGGGATTGGTGACGGCGGTAGCACCGGCGGCGCTGGTGGCGGCGCTCAGTGGGACGGTGGCTGAACCGACATGGTTGCCGCTGGCGGGGGATGGTGCGCTGCGCGCGGATACCGTGCGGCAGGGATTGCCGGGGTATACGGCGGCGCTGATCGGCCCCGGACTGGGGACTGCGCCGGAAGCGCGTGATCTGGTCTACGGGCTGCTAGGTGAAGGACGGGAGGCGCTGCCGCCGTTGATTCTGGATGCAGACGCGCTGAACCTGTTGAGCGTCACGCCGGAATGGTGGCGGTTGCTGCCGCCGGAGACGATTCTGACTCCGCATCCCGGCGAGATGGGGCGGTTGTGCGGGTTGACGACAGAAGCGGTACAGGCGGATCGGTGGGGGATTGCGGCACGCAAGGCGGCTGAATGGCAGGCGATTGTGGTGCTGAAGGGGGCGCATACGGTTATCGCTGCGCCGGATGGTCGGCTGGCGGTGCTGCCGTTCAAAACGGATGCGCTGGCGAAGGCTGGCACCGGCGATGTGTTGGCGGGGATGGTGGTGGGCTTAAGGGCGCAGGGCAGTACAGCGTTTGATGCGGCGGTGGCGGCGGCCTATTTGCACGGTTTGGCCGGCGAACTGGCGGCGGCGCAGGTGGGCAGCAGGCGTGCGGTAGTGGCGCGAAATGTGCGCGACCAGATTGGCGCGGCGCTGCGGGCGGTTAGTCGTTAAGTCCGAGTTCGCTGCGACGGCGGCGGGCGGCGGCTTTGCCTTCGGCGATGCTTTCGGCGATGGGGTCTGCTGGAACCGCAAGTTCGAGTTTGTCGCGTACCTGTTCGCCAGCCTGCGTGATCTGCTGACGGACTTGTTGCCCGCTGCGGGGTGCTTTGAACAACGTCAGCACGCCGCCAACTACCAGACCGATCACAAACCCTGCGACCAGAGTGCCTCTATCCAGACGATCCATTTTGTCCCCCGGAGGTTTTGTCTTTCGGTTCGGTATGACGGATGGCGCGGCGAATGCCCCCCATCTCGCGCATGAATACGCGGGCGCCTGCGAGGAAGGCTTTGGTGCGAATGATAGGCTGGGTGACGTTTTCGCCCACGAACGAAACGGTTGCACGGGCTTCATTGACGGTGGCCTGCGCGTTTTGCAGGACGGGTTTGGATTCGCTGTTGAGCAGGTTGATAAGGCGGGCAGCTTGCACTACCAGCACGGCTAATGCCCCGATGATGAGGATGGCTTCCAACCCCATCACAATGAGGAAAATGTCGCGGATAATCTGGATGCGAGAGGCGGTCACTTCGGTGCTGCCGAACAGCGCGAACAGCAGACCAATGATGAACGTGATGACGATCACACCGCCCAGTACCGACGCACTGATGACGGTGACACGCTGTATGCTCATGCCTTCCGGCGCAGGTTCGGCTTGAGTAGCGGTGGGAGCAGGGAGGGCGGTGGGAGTGGGTTCTGGTGGCATGGTGATCCTCTAGGTTCGCGTTCGCGGGTATCCCCGGCGTTCACTGGTTAGGAAGCGGGCGACCCCTAATGTGAAAAGGGCGCCGATGGCTGCGCTAAAGATGTGGAGTGTGCCTATATTCAGGATATTGATGTTCATCAAGATGCCTGTGGCGTGTCCTGCTCCGAAGCCGATCCACCCGGCGAGCAGATATAGCGCCAGTTTACGCGCATCGCCCCCAACGATCAGGTGAAAGACTGCGCCAAACAGAGTCGCCAGGATGAAAGCAAAGGTGGTAATGGGGTCTGGCACGTTCGTTATTTATTGGTCAATTATGACCAATCCCTTAACTATGGTAAAATTAATGCACACTTCTGTAAGAGTGTAGCATAAACTGAGTTTTTTACACGACGTAAAGCATGAGCTGCGCCGATGAATATTCTTGACCACCGCATTTTGATTCCGAAATCACCCGACACTGTATGGGCTTTTATTAGCGATTTGTCCCATAACCCGTCATGGCAGACAGATTGCACCGCCGTTTCGTTTGTGTCGCCACGCCATACCGGTGCAGGCGTCCGTATCCGGTCTACACAGCCGAATGGACGCGATTATCTGGTGGAGATGACCGCGTGGTATGAGGGGCTAGGCTACGAGTATCATCTCGTGGATGGTGCGCCTTTTAAGGAGGCACGGGGACGGGTACGCCTTCAAGAAATTCCCGAAGGCACTATTGTCCAATGGACGTTTACGTATGATGTTGGCGGTTTTTTGAGTGGTGTGCGTAATGCGGTAAGCCTGAAGCGGCAGCTCGAAGGCGTCATGATTGACAGCCTGCGCAAGCTGTGGAAGGTGTTGCAGCAAACTGCGGAACCGCACCGCGAGGCGAAATCGTTGATGCGCGATGCACCGGACTATGAAGCCCGGATGCAGTACAAGCCGCGCCACCCTTCGGCGAAGGCAGAAGCGAATACGTCCCACCCTGCCGAGAGACCGGGTTCAGAGCCGACCTTTATGCCGCCGCCCGCATCCATTATGGATGAGCCGCCCATTCTGGAAGATGACACTCGTCCGCGTGTTCCGGTTGCAGTTCCGGCTGAACCCCTATTCGCGCCGGAACCCGTTTTGCCAATCGTAGCCGGATTGCCGGTGACGCCTGCGGAATCGGATTCGCTGGTGGAAACGACAGCCGAACCGGCGTTTCTGGCGCCAGAAACGCCTGTGCCGCCGAAAGTGAGTGTGGAAGAAGCGGTGCCTGCGCTCACGGAAACGGCGCGTTTGGACAGCAAACCCGAACCTTTGCCTGTGCAACCTGAATCCGAAGCTAAACGTGATGTGGCGGAAGTTCCGGTGGCGCTGCTGCTGCCCAAAGAGGAGCTTTAACGGCTGGATACCCGTGAGATCAGCGTGTTTGATTTGTTCGGGGTGCCAAAGCCTAGCGTGACGCAAACTGCTGCGCGAGTGATCGTGCCGCCAGAACCGGTGGTTCCAGAAGTGCCTCCGGTGGTGGTTGAGCCGGAAATAGTGTCTATCGAGGTGGAATCGGCAGAGGAGTCGCCCGCGCCGATTGATATTCATACCACAATCACGCATGAAGTTCCGGTGGTGACGGAACTGCTGCCTGAGACTTTGAATATGGCGGCGCCTGTTGTGCTGCCAGATGAGGCGGTGGCAGTGCTGCCGGTGACGGACAAGAGCCTGCGCTACAATCGTATCGGGCTGCGGTTGCGGCTGCGACGCAAGCAGATTCGTATCCGCTGGCCGGGGTAATCGGCAGCTTATTTTTCTGTCGGAATGGTGTCCGGTAGGATAATTTGCGCGGCGTAGTCCGGGGCAAAGCTGCGCACAAGTACCCCGCAGCAGGCCGTGAGTTGTTCTTGATTCAGCGTGTAGTAGCGGAAACGGCCTTCTTCGCGCACATTCACCAAGCCCACTTCTTCCAGCTTCTTGAGATGGTGGCTGACGGTGGGCTGGTTGACTTTACCTTCCATCTTGTCCACCAGATCATTGACACTCAGCCAGACGCAGCACAGGTGCGCCATGATTTCCTGACGGGTTTCATCGGCAAGGGCTTTGGCAAAACGTACAGGGTTGGTGTTCATAACCCTAATCCTATTGATAATCGTCAATATGTCAAGGTGACTTGAACGAGGTGAACCTTCGTGGAAGGGTTTGCAACGCTTGCGGATAGGAGATGGAAAACAAAAAGTGCCCACATGGGACACTTCGTCTGTTTTTAGGTGGGTGGCTAGTGGGATTTGAACCCACGGCCTTCTGGGCCACAACCAGACGCTCTAACCAGCTGAGCTATAGCCACCATATCAATACACGGGAGTATAGCATGGCAGTTTGGTGAAATCTAGACCTTTTTGCGGGCGACGATAATCTGCGCCACACTGCGCGGACAGGCTACGTTGTGCATCTCTAGCGCGAATCCTGCTGGCGCAAAGTAGCGATCTATATCCTGCGATTCGGGCAGGGTAGGTTGGGCGGTGCGGTTCTCGCGCTGCCCGGTGATCCGGTACAGCCATTCAATCCCGCTGCTGATGACATCGCCCCCGGTTAAGATGCCGTTGGTGACGATCACCAGATGCCCGTCTGGGCGCAGAACACGGTGAATTTCGTGTAATGTTTCGGGGGCGATGATGAAATTGGTCGGGAAGGTGCTGACGACTGCCCCGAAAGCGGCATCTGGAAACGGAAGGTGCTGCGCCATGCCGCATGTGAGGCGGACGGGTTGCCCTGCACGGCGCAGTTTCGCGCTGGCGATTCGCCCCATGTAAGGCGAGAGATCGTAGCCGATGGATTGGAAGCCTGCATCGTGCAAGTCAAGCTGAAGGTTGCCTGTGCCATGCGCCAGTTCCAGCACCCACCCGCTGACACCTGCTAGATGCGGGAGTGCGGCCTGCTGCCAGCAGCGCCATGCGCCGAGGGAGACGGCGCTGCTGACGAGATTGTAGGTGAAAGCCATTTCGTTATAGAGAAGGCGGAAGCCGAAACCGACGATCTTCCACCACAAGCGGCGAAGGTTATCCACGCAGCGCCTCGACCATCAGGTCGGGCTTATCGGTGATAACGGCATCTACCCCTAGCGCCTTGAGTTCACGGGCGCGTAGGGGATCGTTGACCGTCCATGTATTCACACGCCAACCTGCTGCGCGGGCTGCGGTCATATAGGCCGCGTCAATCTGGCTGTAGTGGGGGTGACGAGCTTCGTGTGGCAGCGCGTCCATGATTTCTGGAAGGAAGGTGTAATCGGGCGCATACAAATAGCCAATCGGCACTTCTGGCGCGATCTGGCGGAAGCGGCGCAGCGCCAGCGGATTGAACGAGGAGACGATCACTTTGCCAGCCATATTGTGCCGGCGGATGGTGTCGGCGGTGATTTGTTCAACGCCATCGGTGTTTTCGGTTTCGGATTTAATTTCCACGTTGATGATGGAGAAGCGATGACCGACATGCTCGAAAACTTCATCCAGCGTGGGGATGCGGGTTCCGGCGAAGGTTGGTTTGAATTTGATACCCGCATCAAGAGTCTTGAGTTCGGCTAGAGTCATCTCCCGAACGAGGCCAATGCCGTTGGTGGTATGGTCAACAGTAAAGTCATGCAAGACGATGAGCGCACCATCTTTGCTCAGGTGAACATCGAGTTCGATGCCATCTGCGCCCTGATCGGCGGCGAGTTCAAAGGCGGGCAGGGTATTCATGGGGGCATAGGCGCTGGCGCCACGATGACCCAGAATGCGTGTTTCGCCCGGATACAGTTGATCTAATGACATGGTTCGTCCTTTGGGTTACGGTGTTTTTGAGGGAGGGCTGGTTCGCTCTAGCGCCTGTTTAGCCGATGCGATCAGTCTTTCGCGCAGGCTGGCATAGGGTGTGTTGACCTGTTCCATCGCCAGCAACACGGCACCCACGACTGGTGGGGCGTTTAAGGGCACCAGCCGCGCACCGGGGGCGACCTTCTGGATGCACTCGCGCATGGTGTCGGCGATTAACGGGCTGCCTTTGTAGAGACTGCCTGTGAGAACCACCTCAAACGTTTGATTTTCCAGTGCTAACTGATGGATTACCCCGATTGCCATACCTGCTAGTTCGCATCCCATCCAGCAAATGGCTTCAATCGCGCAGGTATCACCTTCGGCAGCGGCTTCAAAAACCACATGCGCGGCATGTGCGTTTATGCGGTAACGATCTCTCGCCAGACCTTCAAGCAAATCCACGACATTTTGTGCGTTCAGATAGTGCAGGAATTTCTCGGTGAGGAGCGTTTGCGGCCCGCGTTTGCACCATGCTTTCGAGACTGCTTCCAGCCCGCGTTGAGCGAGGTCTAGGCCACCGCCGTGTTCGCCCGACCAGACGCCCGTTCCTGCTACCCGGCCTTCCCGCCCCTGCGAATCGCGTCCACGACAGTTGTTGCCGGTGCCAGCGACGACGCTCACGCCCCATCCTGTGCTGGAGCCAGCGATTAGACCGATTACGGCATCGTTGACGAAGGCGAACGGGGTGATGTTCAAACTGGCGACGACTTCGTGGTGCGGGGCATAGTCCTGCGGCCAATCGAAGCCGGCGATGCCCAGACCGAGCGCCCGAATCTGCTGAGCCTGCAAACCGGCACTTTGAAGCGCAGCGGATGTGATGTCGTGCAGAACGGCGCGTAACCCCTCGTAGCCGATTACTTCCTGATTGCCCGTGCCAGCAGCGCCGATTCCAACGGCGTTGCCTTGCTCATCGGCGATGAGGGCGTGGCTTTTCGTTCCGCCAATGTCGATTCCTAAGAAGTAGTTCATGACATACTCTGGCGCATGAGATCGCGCAGTACTGTATTGCTGATGAGTTGAATGCCGGTGTTGTGGATGTGGTCACGCAGTTCCGGGCTGAGGAAGGCGTGATAGTCGGCGACGCGGCTGGGCCAGTCGGGGCACATGGTGCGAAGTTCGGGCGTATCGTGAGCAGGATGCAGGAAGAAATGGGTGATGGTTCCCGGTTGGCGGGCATCCAGCTCGGCTTTGGCCTGTGCGACTCGTTCTTCAGGGGTGTCCAGTGGCAGCCCCATGACATCATCCAGCAAGGGGACGCCCATTTCTTCCAGTCGTTCGACGGTTTCGCTGATGTGACGGCCTTCGTTTGGAAAGTGTTCCCATTCGGTGAAGCCGAAACGCTGCGCCCGCAGGAGAATCGAGGGCGGGAG
This sequence comes from uncultured Chloroflexota bacterium, assembly GCA_903864435.1. Classification (GTDB taxonomy): domain Bacteria; phylum Chloroflexota; class Anaerolineae; order Aggregatilineales; family Phototrophicaceae; genus CFX2. The sequence goes on from CAIPFY010000358.1 coordinate 37,847, forward strand.
GCGGTATTCCAGCGCCAGTTCGATGTAACTTTCGGCGAACAAGGGGTGCCCGATGGCTCCCATATGGCTGTCTATGTGGGTCACATCCACACCGGCGGCGAGTGCCCGCTCGATTTGCGCCCGCATCTCGGCTTTTCCGGCTTCTGGCGTGGCTGCGGCGTACAGGCCGTTGTGTCGGCGGTGAAAATAGCCTTCGTCGTCAATCAGGCCGGTTGTGCGGTCTTGGGTGGAAATGGGCGCCCAGCGGCAGGTAGACCATTCGCTGTTTAGCGTGAGGTGGACGCCCATATCCACAGAGGGATGTTCGCGGCAGTAGGTGGCTGTCTGCGGGAACCATGCGCAGGGCACCATGACGGCTGTCGAGGTCACGAGGCCAAAGTCCAGCAGGTCAATGACGGCAGGCAAGACACACTGGGCGCTGCCAGCGTCATCAATGTGCAGGATAACGGCACGGTCATGGTCATCCAGCCCTAGACGACGCAGCACAGGATTTGGTTTCATTGCATTGTTCTCCCCCGTTAGATGCGCAGCGTAAAACGCTCAACGCGAATTTGAAAATAAGAAGCGGTAGGCTATTCCATGAATTGCGGTAGATAGGCTTTGTTGGTATGCAGCAAATCCTCCAGCACAGCCTGTACTTTGTCAGCCGATGGGCCGAGCGGGTGCGCCAGCAGTGCTTGATAAGCGGCGTTGCGATCTCCGTATACGGCGGCTTGTACGGTGAGCAGTTCGTAGGATTTGATTTGCGCGATTAGCCCGAAACAGGCGGGCGGCAGTGGTGGCGCGGGCAGGGGGTGGATGCCGCTGGCGTCCACGCGGCAGGGCATTTCCAGCACCCAATCGGCAGGCCAGCCTGCGACCGCGCCGCGATGGGGCACGTTGACTTCATGCGTTTCGCCCATGTCGTTGTAGTGCGCGTTTAGAATCTGGGTGGCGACAGTGGAGTAGTAAGCCCCGCCGCGCTGCATCAGCCCTTCGGGCGGGGTGGTGCGATCCGGTTCGGCGTACTGTTTGAACAGCCCTTCCTCGATTCGCATCACATCTTCGGCGCGTGACGGCGGCCATGACTTTTGCGACTCGAACTTGCGGGCGGTGTAGTAGAAATACTGCAAATAGTAGTTGGGGATCATGCGCAGCGATTCCAGCAGCGGCACGTCCCAGTCGGGGTGGTCGGACTGCTGCATTTCCTCGATCACGCTTTCCAGCACACGCGGCCACACATCTTCGCCATCTACAGTTAGGCCACGATGCCATGTCAGGTGGTTTAAGCCCAGTGTGTCCAGCCGTACCCGCGATACATCCACATCAATACCCAGACGGCGGAGCATGTTCATTTTGGTGCCGATAGGGACGTTACACACGCCAACCGAGGGCACATCGGGCGCATGACGCGCTAAGGCTTCGGTGACGAGTCCGGCGGGGTTGGTGAAATTCACCAGCAGCGCACCGGGGGCAAGTTCACGCATGTCGGCGGCGAGTCTGAGGATGACGGGGATGGTGCGAAGGGCTTTTGCCATGCCGCCAACGCCGGTTGTTTCCTGTCCGATCAACCCGTGACGCAGGCCGAGGTATTCATCCTCGCGCCGCGCTGCCATCCAGCCCACGCGAAGCTGGGTGGTGACGTAGGATGCGCCGCGCACGGCTTCGCGCTGGTCGGTGGTCAGATGCACACGGAAAGGTGCGCCAGCGGCTTCGACCATGCGTTGCGCGAATTTGCCAACGATTTCAAGACGTTCCGGCAGCACATCCATCAGCCACAGGTCAGTGACCGGGAAGGAGTCGGTACGTGCCAGAAAGCCGTTAATAAGTTCCGGGGTGTAGGAAGAACCGCCCCCGATGACTGCTACTTTCATGCCGCGTAACCTCAATTCGTCTAAGACGCCCCGCCCGATGTGCGAGGGAACCTGTTTTGATACCTATTGTAGATTATCGCCAAGTCTGTTTGTGCTGCCAATATCTGTTGATGACCCCGATTCGCACAATCGGATGCTGGTTGCGCGAATCGGGGGCAGTGGGCGAACCTGTGATTTATGCGAACTGAATGGTTGCCATCGAATGCGGGGGCAGTTCCACCCGCCACAATTCGCTGCCATCTGCGCCTACGTTGAAGGGCGTCAGTTTTACACTGTCGGGATGATGGGCGCTGTTGATGGCGCGGGGCGAATCGCCTATGAGCAGGTTAGCGCTGACAACCTGACGGGAACCCGGCACATGCAGCGTTATGCTGGCTGGTTGGTCATAATGACGATTGATGAGCGTAACGACTAGACCGTTATGTGAGGCGGAAGCCGTTCCCGTGACGGCGCTGATCGGTTTTTCGCCGCCGGGCAGCGATACGCTGTCGGTCACTTCAACAGGCAGGGCGGACGCACCGAGGTGGGGCGTGTGCAGTTGCAGCGCGTAGTAGGTCGGCGTGACCCACATGGCCGCGCCATCGGTCATGACGGGGGCGTGCAGCACGTTGACGATCTGGGCGAGGTTGGCAAGCGTAAGCACATTACACTGGTGATGGAAGCCTTCCAGCGCGATAGCGGCGGCCAGCGCATCGCGGAGGGTTCCGGCCTGTTCGTAGGTGATGGGTTCGCGGTGGAGGTCGTTGTTCGGCCCCCAGGGACGCCCTTCGGGATGCCATACGCCCCATTCGTCCAGCGCGATGCCGACGCGGTGGGTGCTATTTCCCAGCGAGTCGCGGATGTAGCCTGCGGTTCGCTGAACGAAATCTTCGGTGGCATGAGCTTCGGCCAGCAGCGTGTAATACTGAGCTTCGGTGAAATCCCGTTCAGGGCCACCTTCGATCCAGTAACGATGAATTGAGAAGTGATCCACCATCCCTAGATACCGCTGATTCGTCTGTAAGAACTGCTGATTCCATGCGTCATCATGCCCGCAGGCGACCATCTGGATTGTCGTATCCACATGGCGCAGCATGGTGGCATAGCGGCGGTACTCACGGGCATAGCTTTCGGCATCATAACTGCCGCCGCAGCCCCAGTTTTCGTTCCCTACACCCCATAAGGTGACGCCGAAGGGCTGTTTGGAACCATTCGCGGCGCGTTCGGCGGCCAGCGTGGTGTTCAGTGAGGCGTTGCAGTATTCCACCCAGTCGCATAATTCCTGTGGCGAACCGCTGCCCATGTTGCCTGCCAGATAGGGTTCTGCGCCGAGCAAACGGCATAGGGCGATAAATTCATGTGTGCCGAGCGCGTTGTCATCTTCGACGGTTAGGCCACAGGACAGACCTAAGCGGCGCACCCGTTGGGACGGTTCCCCGATGCCATCCCGCCAGTGGTAGTGATCGGCATAGCAGCCGCCCGGCCAGCGCAGCAGGGGTACGGGCATGGCTTTCAGCGCGTCCACAACGTCTTTACGGAAACCACCATAGGTGGGGATTGTGGTTTGCTGAGTCCCGACCCACAGCCCATCATAGCAGCAGCGACCGAGATGTTCGGCAAAATGACCATAGAGGCGCGGTGAAATTGTTCCTATCGGACTGCCCGTTTGGACGACTAGACGGGTTTCGATCATGGGACTTTCTCCAGTGAAGATCAGGAGGATAGATGATGCTGCGAATGGATTATAACCATGCGCCGCGAGTTTCTGATAACTATGGGTCATTCCATTTTTGTGCGGGCAATGGTTCATGGTGTGGTAAACGATGGACAGACGGTACTATCATGGGAGCTATCCCAACAGCACTTCGCATTCTATTGATAAGGATGATCTATTCATGCCCGCGATGGTTCGTACTGACGCCTCTAATCCGTTCGCGCACCATACGATGCAGGTGCGCGTGCCTGCGACTGCACGAGAAGTTCTGGTATTGAACCCGGATTATTCGCCTGCTGTGCATATCGCGCTGGAAGCACTGGCGGCGGCTATCGAAACCGATCAGGTTATGCCGCCACTGGAGGCGACCGCGCCCGATTATGAACTGTGGCGCGAAGCCTGTGCAGCCCATACCGGACAAACATGGTTGCAAACCGACTGGTTCTATTCGGAAGTCTATTTTTACCGGCTACTGGTGAGCGCGACTCGCTGGTGGGAAACCGGACGCGATCTGTTTGCGCCGCAGAAAACCGCCGAGTTGAGCAGTCTGGCGCTGTGGCAGCGGTTGGAGGAAGCGTTGGAGCTTCGCGCCAAGCTGCGGGAAGAACGCTTGCAGGCGCTTATTCATCTCGACCTGTGGGGCAACCGGATTGATTTGAGTTTCGCGGCTTCGCTGGCGCGGGGAACGGATGGGAGCCACCACGATTTGCTGGTGGATGACAGCGCGGCAGTCGTGACGCATTTAATGGCACATCCGGGCGGGGAAGTGCATATTGTGGCGGACAATACCGGTACAGAACTGGCGCTTGATCTGGCCTTGTGCGATGCGCTGCTGGATGAAGCGGGGACGCAAGTGATTTTTCATGTGAAGGTGCATCCGATGTTCGTGAGTGATGCGCTGCCTTCGGACTGGTTCACGCTGGTGCGGCAGATGACGGCGCGGGGCGGAGAGACGGCGGCGCTGGCCTCGCGGTTGCTGGCGGCTTTCGATGCGGGGCGGGTGCGGGTGATCCCGAACGGGTTCTGGAATAGTAGCTACCCGCTGTCTGGCCTGACGCCGGTCATGCGAGATGTGTTTTCGCGGGCGGCGCTGGTCGTTCTGAAGGGTGATTTGAACTATCGGCGCATGGTGGGTGATGTTTTGTGGCCTGTGACGACTCCGTTCCGGGATGTGGTGAGGTTTATGCCTGCGCCGCTGCTGGCGATGCGGACGCTGAAAAGCGAATTGCTGGTGGGGCTGGCGGCGGGACAGGCCGAGGCGCTGGCTGCCGAAGATGCTAAGTGGCAGACGAACGGCAAGCGGGGCGTGATCCAGTTTCGGGCGTGAAGTGGAATGACGGGCTAGAAGCCGTCGGCTATCAACAGGTCGGCGGCGACTTTGCCGGACAGCGTGACCATTGGCACACCGCCGCCGGGGTGAGTCGTGCCGCCGACGAAGTACAGGCCGCGCACATCGGCGGCGCGGTTGTGGGGACGGCGAAAGGCGGCGAACGGGTTGTTGGAGGATGCGCCGTAGAGAGCGCCGCGCCGCGCTCCGGTCAAGCGTTGTAAATCGTGAGGCGTGAGGATGTGTTCGCTGCGAATGTGCGGGCGCACATCCAAGCCGAAGGTTGCCAGCCGTTCGAGTACCCGATTGCGGTAGCTCGCGGCGTTGCGCTGCCAATCAAAACGCGAGTCAAGCGCGGGGGCGTTGACCAGTACGAACCAGTTTTCGCAGCCTGCGGGGGCGTCTGCTGTGTCGGTTTTGCTGGTGATGGCTACATAGATCGTGGGATCATCCGGCGGCTGACCCTGCTGGAAGATGGATTCAAACTCGCGGCGGTAGTCGGATGAGAAGAAGATGTTGTGATGTGCCAACTGCGGGTGCTGGTTTTCCACGCCTAGCAGCAGAATGAACCCCGAACAGGAGGGTTCGCTGGTTGCAAGCTGACCGGCGCGGCGCTGGTAGGCGGGTGCGGGCAGCAGTCGTTCGTATACGGTGGCGACATCCACATTGGCGATGACCGCCGCTGCATCCCGCCGCGTTCCGTCTGCCAGTTCGACAGCCTGCGCTTCACCATCGTCCACAATGATCTGACGCACCGGCTGACCGAGATGAATTTTTACGCCGAGTTCTTCGGCTAAGTGACCTAGCGCACGGGCGATGGCGTAGATGCCGCCGCGTGGATACCACACCCCGCCGTTCAATTCGACATGCGCGATGACATTGAGCGTGGCCGGCGCCCGGTAAGGGCTGGCTCCGACATAGGTGGCGAAGCGGCCTAGAAGCTGGCGCAGGTGCGGGGAGCGCACAAGGCTGCGAATGGCGCTGTCCATACTGCGCCATGCGTCCACATGGGGGATGTCCAGCGGGGAAACGCGGGCAAGGCTGGCGAAGGTGGGCGGCTGATCGTAGATGAACACCTGCCCGGTGATGCGGTGCAGGCGGGCAGCATAAGCCAGATAGGAGAGATACCCTTCGGCATCACGCGGGTGGAGCGCA